>JAJYYW010000228.1 GCA_021800575.1 bacterium | reverse complement strand
GTGGCTGCACATCAGCCAGTATAACATCAACCTGTCCGAGCCGTCGCAGTCACTGCCCGGGAGCATGAGCTATGGAATCAGACTCGCGAAGAAGGCGCTGTACGGGTACGATATTTCCCTGAGCTATTATAACGGCTGGTACACCCTGCCCGAGCTGACCTCGGCCAACATCACGACGTCCGGCAGCACTATCATAGCGGACGCCAATCTGAGTTTTCCGCGGCTGTCGATTATCGGCGGTGATTTTGCCGGCTCTATCGGTGACCATGGTGTCTGGGGGGAAGTAGCCCTGAACATTCCCCAGCAGCCCGTGCGGCTGAGCAGTTCGGTGCTCAACATCCCGTATCCTGCGGCATCCTACGATATCGCAACGTCACCGTTTGTGAAGTATGTGCTCGGCACGGATTACACGTTTAATGACGGCACGTACATGAACCTTCAGTTTCTGCACGGAGAGTTTTACGAGATTGGCAACCAGCTCCAGAACTACCTGTCACTCATGGCGAACCGGAGTTTCCTGTACGACCAGCTCAAGGCGCAGATCGCGGTCATCATGGAACTGGCACAGCACAATCTGACGAGCTACATGTTTTACCCTGAGCTTGACTGGATGCCGTACGACAGCGTCACGATGGCTGTCGGCGGGTATATCTTCGCCGGGAGCAGCGGTACCGTGTTCGGGAATATCGTCAACAACTCCCAGGTGTTCATCAAAGCGAGCTACGTGTTTTGAGAAACGGGGAATTTAAAAGAAAAACATTAAAGATTAAATATTAAAGATTCAAAATTAAAAAATACAAACGATATCAATCTTGAATCTTTAATTTTGCATCTTGAATTTCTTCATTCCGGCGCTTGCTATTTTGTTCCGAGCTCTTTCGAACGGACCGCCGCCGCCTTCACGGCCTCGATGATGGCAGAGCGCACGCCCCTGGATTCGAGCACTGCCAGTCCCTCTGCCGTGGTGCCGGCAGGGGAGGTTACAGCCTCGCGCAGTGTCGCGAATGAGAGCTCTGCGTTTTTCGCCATCGTGCCTGCGCCGATGACCGTTTGCACGGCAAGCCTGTTGGCCACGTCCCGGGCAAGTCCCATCCTGACGCCTGCATCGGACAGTGCTTCGAGGAATGCAAAGATGTAGGCAGGTCCTGACCCGCTCAGCGCGGTTACCGCGTGGAACAGGTGTTCATTCTTTATCTCCAGCACGTCGCCCACGCTCGACAGCAGGTCCTTCACCAGGTTGATGTCCGTTGCGTCTGCCGCGCTGTTCTTCATGATCACGCTCATGCCCTGGCCGACGGTCGCCGCGATGTTGGGCATCACCCGCACGATGCGGGTCTGTCTGCCGAGATACCCTTCTATGAACGGGATCTCGATGCCCGCAGCTATGGAGACGACCAGTTTATCCTGCAAGGTTTGTTTGCACTGGTCCAGGACCTCAGCCATGTCCTGGGGTTTGACGGCGAGGAACGAGATGGTCCCCTCGGTGACGCAGACGGTGTTTGCGTTGACAGTCCTGACACGGTAGGTTTCTTCCACCTCGATGCGCCGCTTGTCGTACTTGTCACTGATGATGATTTGCTTGCCAGTGAGCTTTTTTGAGGAAAGCAGACCTGCTATGATGGCCTCTGCCATTTTCCCGGCTCCGATAAAGCTTATGGTCGTATCCATGATTACCCCCTTGGACCGAATAGTAGTGTGCCTATGCGTATCATAGTTGCGCCTTCTATTATAGCAATTTTATAGTCCGACGACGTCCCCATGGACAACTCCCTGAAGCCGCCGCCGAAGATACCCCGGTCTGCGACAGTGTCCCTGAGCGTGTGCACCGCCGCAAAGTACCCGGACAGTTCGGTCTCGTTGTCTGTGGGCGTGGGCATAGTCATGAGTCCTGCGGGGCGGATGTTCTTCAGTGACGAGAGGAATTCGAGTGCAGCGGAAAAACCGCCGGGACTGAAACCCGATTTGGTCGTCTCTCCGGCGATGTTGATCTCGAACAACACGGGTTGTACGTGCCCGGCCTGTTGTGCACGCCGGTCTATCTCGGCTGCGATTTCCCTGCTCCCGACGGAATGGATGAGTTCGAACGAGCGTACGATGTGACGGACCTTGTTTTTCTGGATATTGCCGATGAAGTGCCACCGGATCTCAGATGGCAGTGCGCGGATCTTTTCCATGGCCTCCTGCACGTAGTTCTCACCGAACGTGTCCAGCCCGGCATCGATCGCCTCCCGTACCTTGCCGATGCCCATGGTTTTCGACACGGCGATGATCCGGACGTCATGTTCGTTTCTCCCTGATCTGGCACATGCTCCGGACACCGCTTCCCGGACGGCACGGAGATTTTCTGCGAGAGTAGTCATAGGAAATTCCATACTATACTTGCGGTGTTTGCGCAATGAGCTGTTTGACAAGTGGTCCGAATGGCACTATAAGCTTCGCATGACAAGCGAAGCGGACAAAGATTCATTACTGCTCTCTGCAATCAAACAGGTGGGATTCAAGGGGTTGTTCAAGTATGCCTTTTATTCCGTCGCGGTGTTCATCTTCGACCTGCTGCCCCTGCCGCAGCTCCGGGTCATCTACCTCAGGATGCTGGGGGCGAAGGTGGGGAAGAACGTATTCATCGGAAAGGTGCAGTTCAAGAACTACCACAAGGCGTCATTCCCGGGCCTCACCATCGGTGACTGCACGTACATCAACGACGATGCACTCATCGATCTGTACGACACGATGACCATCGGGAAGTATGTCACCATCGGGTTCAGGACCATGCTGTTCACGCACTTCAAGGGCAGCCACGTGGATCACCCGCTCAAGCAGTTTCTGCCGGACCGGCACATGCCGATGATCATCGGAGACTACAGTTTTGTTCTCAGCGGTTGCATGGTGATCCCCGGGGTGAAGATCGGCAGGTATGCGGTCGTGCACAGCGGCACCGTGGTGGTCAAGGACGTGCCGGACAAGTCCGTACTCGCAGGCGTCCAGGCGAAGATCATCTCTACGCTGGACATCAAGGAATAGACGTGTAGCAATCTGTCTTCCTTTCTGCACGAGGGTATAGTATAGAACACCGTATGCAGCAGTACGGTGATCCAAAAACGACCACTACTTCCCATCTCATCAGGCTTCACGGACGGCTGGTCCTCCTGCTTATGCTGGCGGTGATCGCGGTGCACGGTGTTTCCCTGCGCGATCGTTTCGTCAACTGGGACGACGAGATGATGGTCGTCAACAATCCGCGGATCATGCATCTGTCCCCTGCGGGGGTCTGGCATGTCCTGGATCCGAACACCGTCTATACCGACCAGTTCACCGAGTATTACCCGGTCCGGGACCTCAGCTACATGATCGATCATGCCCTGGGCGGCATGCACCCGTTTGTCTATCATCTGAGCAACCTTTTGTTCGAGATTGCCAATGTTGTTTTGCTGTTCCTGCTCGTTCTGAAACTGTTCGGCGACGAACCGCTCGCGCTGCTGTCCGCGCTTATCTTCGTCGTTCATCCCATTGCATCCGGCGTGGTCTCATGGGTGTCGAGCAGGAAGGACCTCATGGCAATGACCTTTTACCTGCTTGCTTTTCTTGCGTTCGTTGATTTTTACCGTCACAGCCCGGCGGGAATACGGCGTGGACAGGCAGGTACTGCCGCAGGAACGCAGCACGGCGGCTCCGCGGGGAAATACCTCGCGTTCTCGTCCTTCTGGTTCCTCGCAGCCCTTTTTTCGAAGGCATCGGCACTGCCG
>JAJYYW010000227.1:937-3800 GCA_021800575.1 bacterium | reverse complement strand
GTAGCTTGCAACCAGGGTCGTTTTGCCGGAACCCGGAAGCCCGTTGACCCAGATGACCCGTTTCCTCCGCGCCCGATCGAGAGTAGCGAACAATCGTTCCCGGTGCAGGATGTTCCCCATCACCGGGCTGTTGACCTTGCTTATGGATTTATGACGCACCGTTGGATCCTGTCCTGATGTTCGGCATAGAAATCGCAATCCGATACATAAATAAATTCATACGCAGCCCCTCACCTTTGTATGGTCGCTTACACCTTGTGCAAGCGATCTGTAAATATAACTATTTATACCGTAGAATAAATTATAGGCATAGTAAAAGCAATAACTTTATTTCGGACAGAAACTGACAGTCTGATACATACAGGCTTGCTAAATCGGTAAAGAAAGGAGGGTAAACATGATAGTCAATGATACAGATTCAGTCTCCTGCCTGGATGAGGCGGTGGTATATCTCGCTGGTCTTGACCGAAGGTGCTATGCCCAGGGTCCGGGACAGGGCTGCTGTGCAGCGCCTGTACAGGGCGGCAACCTCTGCAGGGCGTCCTGCGGCATGATACAGCAGCATCAGACGCTGATAGAAAAGCTCTGCCTGGTTGTCAATCTCCAATCCTTTCTCGTATATCCGGACTGCCTGCGCCATATCTCCGTTCTTTTCATAGTAACTGCAAAGCATTTCAATGACATGCATAAACCGGTCATGCAGACTGTCCCGGAAATTGAAGGCCCACGAAGGCAGAGGTCCCTGCGCAAAAAAATCTTTCCTGTAGAGATCAAAGATGCGCCGTTCCAGCTCACTCATCTTTCTGTCCCTTTCAATCTGTTTCAGGGATGTCCCGCCGTCATGTATCAGCGCCTCCATGCTTGCGAATAAGGCATCGACTGCCTGCACATCGATCCAGCATGTTTTCGGATTGAGCATCAGCCTTCCTGCCTCTGCTATAAGTGCATCGCCGGGACCGAGCAGCTTTCTTAACCGGTGGATGGTCGTATCCAGCGTCTGGTGTGCAAAATCGCCCGGGGCATCAGGCCACAGCACCCCGCTGATATGATCGAGTTCAACAGCTTTATCGTGATGAACGATAAGGAACTGCAGCAGCTCAATCGGTTTGAGCTGGGGTTTCTTGGGCAGTTCAAGTGGAGCGCCATCACGCAGAATCTTTAAACTGCCGAGCGTGTAAATTTTGAGCGCCCATGGCCAGTTTTCGCAGGTGTACGGAGGTGTGTCCGGAAAGAGATTCAGCTTGTGGATCAACTGCTGAACATACTCAACCTCAATATTGTTCTCCAAGGCATTGAGACACAAATGGGTCATCTTCTGGCCCCATGCAAAGTAGACATTGACCATACCGTTTTTCTTCCCCAGCACCATGCATTTCTTCAGCATCTCGATGCCTTTGTTTTTCGTTTCTCCCGTATGCACATGTTTTCCATCTAAAAACCGGTAGGCCTGGATAGAATAAGACGCGAACTCCATCGATTTACTCTTCATTCCTTTGGCTATTTTGAATCCCTGGTTATACTGTTTTTCAGCCTCTCTATTATCACCTTGATCGTAGAGAATCTGTGCCAATGCAAGCCTGCATAAGCCCTGTGCAAAAGGGATATGTTCCTTTATCGATAAGGAAAGGCTCCTCTCAATCTTTTCAAGGGCAAGCGATGTATTCCCCTGCAGATAATCTAACCATCCGGACAATAAACTAAACTGACTTACCTGTAAGGCATTGGATTGATTTAACACGGCCTCCATCTGTTGTAAGTATTTTTCAACACCCCTGAGGTCATTGATGGCGAACAAGAGATAAACAGCCTGTGAAATGATCATGTTGTCGAGAAAACGTACTCCGTACGTATGCGCCATCTCCATGCCTTCGGATACCAGGCGCAGACACTCATCTTTCGATACAATCTGCCGGGCATAACCGGCACGGTACATCTTTTGCAGTAATTGGTTTTTTATAGATAAGGATTGCGGTATCGTTTGCATGAATTCAATCAGTGTCTGATAGTGGGCAACGTCTCCTATCCACGCATAATAGTGTACTATGGAGAACGAATAATTTACAAACTGATCAGAATTCTTTATATGTTTTAACAGCCGTAAAGAACGATCCGCCCAGAATTTAAGTTTAGCATGATACGGGTTATAATGTGTTACGGCAAAAACCAACAAACTCGCTATGCGCTCTTCGAGATCCCTCGATGGAAATTTATGATGTGCCCGGATTATTTTTTCCATTTCCACAACCCATTTATTGATGAGCGCAAAATTACCATACTCATAGATAAATGTTTCAATAATCCCGCACCATGCGAGATACATACCCGAAGTATGCGCTTTCTTATTGACAAATACGGTAAAGGCCTTCTCAAAACAGACTCTGCCCTGCGCGGGGCTAAACACCGCCCGTGCCTCGCCGAGCCAGTATAAGAGCCACGGGTCTTGATGTGTTTCTGCTTCGGGCAGGCTTGTTATCCATGTTTCAAGCACTTTGTTCCTTCCCTGCACTATCAAATTCCGGGCATGCGCTTTGATGATGTGTTTCATGTTCTCCCAGTCGCTTGCTTTTTGAAACAGTCCCATAGCATCTTCAACCTTGCCGTTCGCTTTCAGGATCACTGCCGCCTGTTGATAGATTTGTTTCAGCTTTGTCTCGCTGACGTTTGCCTGTAACCGCATTACAAGGAATCCCCTGAACAGGTCGTGGTATGTATAGGTGTTATCCTGATGCTTGGCGGTAAAATACTGAGATCCCGCAAGCCCGTTTAATAGTTGCTCCGAATCGTTACGCATGGTCATCCTGTTTGCCATATCCGCAGTCATGGACGGGAAAAGGCATGTCTTGAGAAGAAAATTCTGCATATC
>JAJYYW010000227.1:0-927 GCA_021800575.1 bacterium | reverse complement strand
CATATCCGGCGCTAACCGGTCGAATATCTCGGCGGAAAAATAGTCGAATATGGCTTGATTATCCTTGAAATCGGCCTTCGAAGCGACAGCCAATTTCTCTTTATCCCGCTCAAGTATGAGGATGACTCCGGCTGCCCAGCCGTCCGTCCAATCGTGGAGTTTTTTCACCGTCTCATGCGTATAGCTTTCACCGGAGCGCAGTCTTATAAGCTCGCCGGTTTCTTCAGAGGTAAACCGGATCTGTTCGTTTCCTATAACCTCCATCCTGTTGTTCGCCCGGATACGCGAGAACGTATCGGGAGGTTCTGTCCGGCTTATCACTATGACAGTACCGTGATCCGGAGCCTTCATCAAGGCCTCGTGCATGATGGTATGAAACAAAGGATTGGAATCGACCTCATGGTAATTATCGAAAACAAGGACAAATCCGTTCGGCAGCAGTGCATACAGATTTTCAAAGTACCGCTGCGCATACACAGAAATATTCGGAAGATACTCAGGGGTTAAGGCAGAAAGCCTGGGGCTTTTCCTGCCATTGTTTATTTGTACCAAGAGTTTCAGGTAATAGAAGAATGTAGCGAGGTCCGTATCAGAACTATCGATATGGTACCAAGCATGCGGAAGCTTGCGTGCTGATAGATAGCTTGCAACCAGGGTCGTCTTCCCTGATCCGGGCAGGCCGGTGACCCATATACTGCGTTTCTTCCGTGCTTGATCAAGCAACCGAAAAAGCCTGCTTCTGAAAACAACATGTTCAACTTCGGGCCTTTGTATCTTTGCGAGCCCCCTGGCTTCCACAATTAATACCCTCCCACGTTCCCGGCAGTGATGCATTCGTTGTACGGTAGATACTGAAAAAAGTCAATGTCCCGCAAGCATCAGGTGATCGTTTAACCGGACTAACGGATTACCCCGTGTGTGTCGCCC
>JAJYYW010000226.1 GCA_021800575.1 bacterium | reverse complement strand
ACAGCTGCCACGGGAGCGTATCCCTGTCAGATTGCCCCTGCGGGGAGGGACCATGAATATGGTGGCAAACAACCTCGGTATACGGAAGTCGCCGCCCGATACCGTGCGTATTATCATGGACCATGTGCGGGCATTTCACCGCGGTGAAAACGATCTCCAGACCATACCGCTGAAGGTCCTGAAGATAACAGACGAGAACAACGGAACACGGTACGGGTTTACATTTTCGAACGGCATCGTATATAAGGTGCAAAAAGCCTATTATGCAACCGGCAATCCGAGTTTTCAGACCGCTGCGAATATGACGACGACCATTATCGGAAACTATATTTTGGGCACGCAAAGGGGAAAAGCTTTTTTTGAAAAGATTAAAACCTCCCTGACGATCGACGGGACGACCTACCCCTATCACAGGACCCTGTTGTCGGTTGCATCAGTGCTCCAGAAGCTCGTGCTCTGGTTCAAGCCTTTTTATCACCCCGAACGCAAGGGCATGGATGGGTTTTATTTTTTATCCGTGTCCATGGATTCACTCTCCATCATAGCAAATCTACGGGCATTGTCGGGCGGCAGGCTGTTGCACGAACGGCTGTTCAACGATACCGCGCACCGGGTAACTATACAAGCGGACGGCGGATATGGTATAGATGGCGAGTTGTCGGACCGGGAATCCACAGCGGTGACCATCGAGGAGGGACCGGCGATCAATTTTCTGGTCGTTCCGGAATCGGTACGGACAACGATGATGGGCTTTACCTTCAGGCATTGGCTCAACGGGGATCTGATCGTCAATCATACGAACAGAGTCCGCACGGCGTGAAGGAAATCAAAAGAGCCCGCTGGAGGGAGGCAGAACACAATGCTGACAGAGGATGAAAAGAAACGCTACACACGGCAGATGATGATGGAGGGTTGGGGCGAGGCTACCCAGGAACGGCTTGCGGTGTCGAAAGTTTTTATTGCCGGTGCAGGCGGCCTTGGCTCGCCGGTATCGATTTATCTAACCGCGGCAGGCATCGGGAACATGGTCATCTGCGATTTCGATGCACCGGAACTTTCCAATCTCAACCGCCAGATCCTGCACGACCATACCCGGATCGGCACCAATAAAGCGGTTTCTGCGAAGATGACGCTCGAACGGCTCAATCCGAACGTCCGGGTGACCGCCGTGACGGACAAAATCGTTGAAGACAACGTGGATGCGCTGGTCAAAGATGCGGACATCATTCTTGACTGCATGGACAACTTCCCGACCCGCTACATCCTCAACGACTGCGCTATCAGAAAACACATTCCCCTGGTGTACGGAAGCATCTGGGGTATCGAAGGAAGGCTGTCGTTTATCCAATCGCCGGAAACGCCGTGTCTGAAGTGCATCTTTGAAGAGGCACCTCCCAAGGAGGTCTTTCCGGTCCTCGGTGCAACCCCCGGGGTTATTGGTTCCTTGCAGGCGCTCGAGGCCATCAAGTACCTGACCGGGATCGGCAGGCCGTTCAAGAACAAGCTCCTCGTCTGGGAAGGAGAGACGACGCAGTTCAAGACCTTCACCCTGCATAAAAACCCCTCGTGCCCGAGCTGCGGGGGCAGGTAAGACCTGCGCGGTGAAGATATTTTTATGGACATGATCTCCCGTTCTGATGTATAGCCTAAAAACTGGAGGAACACATGAACAGCACCTATTTTAATACCTTGTTCAGCCCCATCCGGGTGAACAAGCTCGATATAAAGAACAGGATCGTCTTTCCCGCCATGCACCTGAACTACACACCCGAAGGGTACGTCACGGACCAGATGACGGCGTTCTATGAGACCAGGGCGAAGGGCGGCGTCGGACTAATCGTGGTGGGAGGCTGTACCATCGACAGGATCGGCGGCGGCCCGTTCATGATCCGGCTTGATACAGACGACTTTGTCCCCGGCATGAAAGCCCTGACCGGAAAACTCCATGCGCACGGCACGAAGGTGTTTGCACACCTGTACCACGCGGGGCGGTACGTCGCATCGTGGATGATAAACGGGGAGACGCCGGTTTCGGCCTCTGCGGTTCCCTCGAAGCTGACCAATGAAGCTCCGAAACCCCTGGGGAAAGATGAGATACTGAAGATCCAGCAGCAGTACGCAGACGCAGCCCTGCGGGCAAAAAAGGCGGGCATGGACGGGATAGAGATCCTTGCATCGGCCGGGTACCTCATTTGCCAGTTCCTGTCGCCCCTGACCAACCAGAGAACGGACGAGTACGGGGGGGCATTTGAGAACAGGATGCGCTTCGGCATCGAGGTGTACCGGAAAATCCGGGAAGCAGTCGGTGATGATTTCGCCGTTATCATGCGGCTCTCGGGCAGCGATTTTGTCAGAGGAAGCAATACCGTCAACGACACGGTCGAATTTGCAAAGGCCCTTGAACAGGCGGGCATAAACGGGTTCAATATAACCGGCGGCTGGCATGAAACGCACGTGCCCCAGCTCACCTTCTCGGTTCCCGAGGGCGCATTCTCGTACCTCGCCCTGAAGGTCAGGCAGGCGGTCCGCATACCGGTCATAGCATCGAACAGGATCAACAATCCCAAGCTCGCAGAGCGGTTCATCAATGACGGATGGGCAGATATGGTCGTTATGGGCAGGGCGCTGATTGCAGACCCGCAGTTCCCGGAGAAATCGCGCCGGGGAGAATTCCACGAGATAAATTCCTGCATTGCGTGTAACCAGGGATGTTTCGACAATATCTTCAACGGTCTGCCGGCAAACTGCATGGTGAATCCGATCGTCGGCAGGGAGCATGAGATCAAGCTTGGCAAGTTGAAGAAGCCCAAGAAGATTGCAGTCATCGGTGCCGGTCCCGGCGGGCTGGAGGCCGCTGTGACGCTTGCAAAACGCGGACACACGGTGGATCTGTACGAAAAGGAGCAATGGATAGGCGGACAATTCAACCTCGCAAGCGCGGTGCCGGACAAGGAAGGGTTTTACAATCTCCTGCTATACTACGCACACCAGCTCGAACATCACGGCGTGCATCTCCATCTCGGAACGCCCGTCAGTAAAAATAAGCTCGCGAAGCTCAAAGCCGATGCGATCATCGTTGCGACCGGAGCGGCTCCCCTGATACCGAAAATAGAAGGTCTCGCGGAGGGGCTGGAGGACGGCTCTGTCAGGCTCGCATGGGATGTCCTGTCGACCGAGTTCCCGGGCACGTCCGCAGATATCGTCATCATCGGCGGCGGGGCCGTTGGCTGTGATGTCGCGCTGTACCTTACCCAGGACGGCACCATGAACGAGAAAACAGCACGGTTTCTGCTCGAAAACGACGCAGAAGATCCCCTGGTCGTTCAGCAGCTCCTCAAGCAGTCCACGCGCAAGGTCGTCATGCTTGAAATGCTGGATAAGACCGGCAAGGACATCGGCAGGTCTACCCGCTGGCCTATCATGCAGCAGCTGAAGCGCCGGGGTGTCAGGATGTATACCACGACCAGGGTCACCAGGATCGAGGACGGGAGGGTGTTCGCCGAGAACAACGGCCAGACGCAGGTATTTCATGCAGGCACGATCGTTCTGGCGACCGGTGTTGTGCCGTACAATCCCTTCGCACAGTCCAAAGACAAGCGCATCCATGTTATCGGAGATGCCGCGGCCACGGCCAAGGCCCTCGATGCAATCAGGCAGGGATTCGAACTCGCGCTGACCCTCTGAAGCGCGGCAGCAAAAGGACGAAGATCAGCCAACGTCTGTACCATAGATTATCAGAGACTGTTCCCCTTCATAAAAAGGGAGCAGGGCATGAGGAGGCAGGTGCATGAACATGAAGAAG
>JAJYYW010000225.1:3262-3803 GCA_021800575.1 bacterium | reverse complement strand
GGGAAGCCCCTGTACGACGACGGGTATGTGTCCGTCTATAGGCTGACGAGAACGTACCTGTCCATCCATCCCGGTGAACTCGTTGAACTCGGAACAGGATGGTATGCACCGGCGCTCGACAAGAAAGAGGGCGTGTTGTTAAGGTTCATGTCTCAGGACGGGACCATACGGGTTATCGGCGTGGACAAGCCGAGGACGGTACGGCTCGTCATGGGTATACTCAGCCCCTTCAAGTCCATCCGGTGGCTGACGGTCAGTGTCAACGGCAAGGTGATCAACCGCATCGACCTCACGGCGAACAAACAGCCTGTCCTGGGCTGGATGAGCGCCCCGTTCCTGCTTGCCAGAGGCAACAATACCATTGTTATCCATTCGATCAACAGTCCGGTGGACCCCTATAAAGAGATCGGCCCGCTGATCCAGGACCCGCGGCCCGTGAGTATCGGGGTGTTCGGTGTGAAGATATCCGATACCACGACCGAGAAACACTAACATGAACGGTCAGGCGCACAACGAATTCAGCGTCCAGCCGGCCGATGCT
>JAJYYW010000225.1:0-3252 GCA_021800575.1 bacterium | reverse complement strand
CGTTCGTCCCCTCGTGAGTCGTTGTCGGATTCTGCGCAGTGCCGGAGACAAGGTCAAACAGGGAATCCGGCTCGATGCCCGGGATGCCCATGCCATCCTCCAATCACGGGACATCCACTTTCTCGGTGCACTGGCGGATTACAAGAAGCAGCAGCTCAACGGCAGGCTGGTGTATTTTACCGTGAACAAGCAGATCAACTACACGAACGTGTGCAGCGTTCACTGCCAGGTATGCGCCTATGCAAAGAGCAGGCACGCGCCGGACGCCTCTACCATGTCCGTGGAGGATATCATTGCCGACCTGTCCCGGGACGGCGAAGAATTGGACGAGGTTCATATCGTCGGGGGGCTGAACCCGGACCTGAAGTTCGATTACTACCTGTCCATGCTCCGGGAGATACGATCCCATTTTCCATCCATTACCATCAAGGCGTTTACTGCTACCGAGATCAATTACTTTGCAAAGTTGTACGGCATGGATGCCCGCGAGGTATTGTCCCGGCTGGCCGGCGCGGGGCTCAACACCATGCCCGGGGGCGGTGCAGAACTGCTGTCCGATGCTATCCGGGCCCGGCTGTTCAAGGGAAAAGAGTCCAAGGACGCGTGGCTCCGGACCCACCGGATTGCCCACTCCCTGGGTATTAAAACCAATGCGACCATGCTGTACGGGCACATAGAAACGGATGACGATATCATCGATCACCTTGAACAGCTCCGGCGCCTGCAGGATGAGACGCATGGATTTCTGACCTTTGTGCCGCTCACCTTCCATCCGGTTCATACGCCGCTCGAGAACAAGGTAACCCCGCCCACGGGCATACGCAAGCTTGCGATGATCGCCCTTGCGCGGTTGTATCTCGATAATTTCCCGCACATCAAGGCATACTGGGTCATGCTCTCTGAAGGTATCACCCAGATAGCCCTGCACTTTGGAGCGGATGATATCGATGGTACGATCGGCCGGGAACGGGTGACCCACGCTGCCGGAGCATCAACGCCGGCTGGTCTGACCAACAACAGGATGATCTCCATGATCCGTGATGCGGGGTACCTGCCCGCACAGAGGAACGGAGAATACAAGATCATAAAAATCTACCAGTAAGGGATGGACAATGATGAAACTCGCCCGCATGCCCTATATCAATGTTGACCCGTTTTACTACACCCTTGAACACGGTACCCGGGAGCCGGACATCGAACTGGTTACCGGTTATCCCCGTCAGATAGGCAGGCTCGCGGACGACAACGCATCCATTGATGCGGGGCCGATATCCGTGATGGATTACTTGGGTCTCCGGCATTCCTATGAACCGCTCGGCAGGATGTGTGTCGCTGTCAAAGAAAAAGCGGGCAGCGTGAACCTCTTTTCGAAACTGCCGGCACGGGAGCTGAACAATCATACCATAGGAATAACGTCCCAGACATCGACATCGAGGGTCCTGATGAGATTGATCCTGGAACAGCGGTACGGGGTAAAAACGGCCCGCTATCTCGACCAGCCCGGGCAGGATGCGGTGGATGCTTACCTCTTTATCGGCAACAATGCACTCGTGTACGCACACAACGGGCTGAAAGGGTTCAACTACATGTACGACCTCGGCGAGGAATGGTATCATTGGACAGGGCTGCCTTTTGTTTTCGCGCTCTGGGCTGTGCGGAAGTCCGTTCCCCAAAGTGATAAAGACAGGCTGTCCTCCGTGCTCGGAGGGTCACTCGATATATTCTGGCAGCATGAACAGGACATGGCACAAACGCGGGCTGCGGAACTGCTGTTGTTGCCGCGTGCTGTTCAGGACTACTGGCACCTTTTTATCTATCGCCAGACAGCAGAGGTTGACAGGAGCCTTGCACTGTTTCAGGGGTCACTCAAAGACATAAAGGGGGTGTTTTCCAATGGACAAGAGAAGAAATGACGATCATGAGAACGGGGACGATTTTGAACTGTATGACGACGATAACGGTGAAGAACTCGACGAATACGCGGACGATCTGGGTATCGACGAGAGCGAGTTGCAGCACATCCATTTTACCGTACAGTGCATCAAGAATCCTTTTCCCGCGGAAAGCGATGAATGGGTGATTGTCGAGGCCCTGCAGAGGGAGCGTCCCGAGGGGTTCGAAGAGCTCAAGGATGTGCTCATGTCGTTGTTTGATTTCGACAGTTTCGATATGACCCCGGACGAGTATGCAAAAGAGATCTTCTATTTCATGATCGAGAACAGGGTTATCAAACTGGATTAATCCGAACAGGGGATACGGGCATTCCCTGACGTATCCCGGGCAGTTTTCTTAATGATACGCTCGAGTGCCTGGATGTTATCCCGGATCCCGAAGTGCCGGCGTGCCTTCTCCCGCGCCTTCTCCCCGATGGATTTCATCAGTGCAGGGTCAGCCGCAAGCCCGAGCAACGCACGGGCGAGTGCATCGCTGCTGCCGGCCTCGTAGATTATACCGTCTGTTCCGTGTTCTATCAGTTCCAGGGGTCCCCCTTTACCGGGTGCAACAACGGCCCTGCCTGCTGCCATGCCCTCCATGACCACCTGTCCCAGACCTTCCGAGATTATGGTGCTGAGCACGATGATGTCGCTGTTCTGAATGATATCGTCAGCGTCGTCGCGGAAACCGGTAAAGAGCAGGGTGTTTTGCATTCCCAGTGACGCTGCCCGTTTCCGCAGGAGCTCCATGTACGGCTCGTTTCCCCGGAACACACCGCCGACCACGAGAAACCGCAGACCGGTGGTATGGTCCATGCACACGCGTGCCGCATCGATGAAAAGCTCCTGTCCCTTGATGGGGCTGATCCTGCCGACATTCGCAATGATAATGCGTCGCTCGTGTTTCCAGGCGGACAGCACGTCCGGTACAGCGTGGGGCTCGGTGCCGAACCGTTCGAGATCGATGCCGTCGTAAACGCGGGTCACCTTTCCGGGACAGCGTTTTTTGACGAATGCCGCAACGGCACTGCTGATGGCGACAATGTTCCGTGAAAACAGGCATAGAAACAGGCTGTAGAACGGGGAGAGCCCCGGGTAGTTATCGTAAAACTCCCGCAGGTGGACGATGTGCGGCCTGTGTGCGACAAATGCCGCAAGGGCCGCACCGGGAATAACACTGGTGTTTGAATACACGACGTCGATACGCCCGTTCCTGATGATGCGGGCAAGCCTGACGATGCTGACCGGCAGCGTGAGCAGGTACCGGAGAAACCGTGTACTGTGGACAACGCCTTTCCTCAATACCCAGGGGTCCGTG
>JAJYYW010000224.1 GCA_021800575.1 bacterium | reverse complement strand
GAGGTCGAGCCCGGGCACGTGCCGCCTGCCGGAACAGTGCTGGACGCGCACGGGCTGGCACCGGCCCAGGTCTTCGCGATGCTCGCCTCGATGGGCGGCAGCCCCGGCCGCAGCCTCGTCGTCGCGTGCGAGCCGGCCGACGTCAGCGCGGGGATGGGCTTGTCAGAGCCGGTCCTGGCGGCCCTGCCGCACGCGGTCATCGAACAGACTGGCGTGAGTCTCCAGGAAGCCGAGCTGGAAGCGGGCGAGGCCCGCCGGCACGTCCCGGGCCAGGCCGAATTCCGGGCTGGCGAGTTCACGCAAATTGTCCTCGACCCGCTGTGCCAGGCATTGCCGATAGGCCTCGGGCGTGATGGCATGCGCGGCGGCCGTGGCGTAGAAGCGGGCAAGCCGGCGCGCCAGTCGACGGATTTCCGCCTGCCTGACTGATCCGCTGCGGATCAGATGATCGAGCATGCGTTGCGCCGGCAGCCGCCGCATCTGCACCAGCCAGTCCACTATTTCCCCCGCCCCGCCAACGCTCAGGCGGCCCTGCGCGTCGAGTACCAGCGGGATCACGCCCAGATAAACATCGGCGGCCAGACGACGGTTGAGTAGCACCTCCTGCTCGCAGTCCAGGCGGCGGGCCTCGACGGTACTGAAGTGATATCCCATATGAAGTCCGAGGAGCATGTATTCCTTGCCGAGGATTGCAAAGCTCTTCACGAGGAAGTTGTTCTGCTGCGTATACAGGGCCTGGGATGACACGACCGAGATCAACCCTCCGAGGTTGACCCGCGGCGTCGACGGCCAGCCCTCCCTGCGTACGCCGCTCCAGAACGCCTGCATCGGCGCCGAATCGATCCGGTCTTCCTCGACCTCGCTGGTCCCGGCATACGTACCCATGTTCCGGTCGATATAGACGATGTTGATTGCCATCGGTATACTGCTTTTCAATCGCACACCGATGTCGTCCGAACAGCCGATCGTCGAGCACGTCGTGAACATCTCTTCCATGGCCTTCTGGTGCACAAACCTGGTTATGTCGTGGTACGTGGTACAGTGACGCGGTGTAAAGTTTTCCGCCGTGACGTCGAGGAGATTCAGGGGCGAGATGTTATCGAGGACCTTGCCGATAAGCTCAAGAACGGGCGCCTGCGCAGCCACGGCAACGGCAACGTGCCGGGCTTTCAGGAGGTCATCGTGCCGGCCGCTGTAAATCGTTGTGCCCGTAGCGTCCACGGTCACCTCGGTCCCCGGGGGGATATCCAGTGCACCGTTAACGCCGGCGAGCATCGGGATCCTGTATTCACGGGCTATGGTTGCCATGTGGCTCGCAGTCCCGCCCTGCACTGTAACGAGGGCACAGACCTTGTTGATGACCATGACAATGCCGGGAAACGGGCTGCGGGTTATGAGGACCGATCCTTGCGGAATGCACGACAGATCCCGGGGACTATCCGCATGGTAAACTGTCCCTGCACCCGCCCCGGGGCATACGGTACTTCCGCCGGTGACCAGCACCGCGGACTGCGGAACATCGGGCGGGACCCGGACCGGCGTCACCTCCATGACCCGCAGGGGCCTCGTTTGCAGGATGTACAGCCCCCTGTCCGGATCCAGGGCCCATTCAATGTCCTGGGGGCACGCGTAGTGCTTTTCTATGGCAAGCCCGGCCTTGCGCAGGTCCTGGACCGTTGTCTCGCCGATACTCGGGACCCGTTGCAGGGACGCGGGGACCTGCTCCTGCTGAACGCCGCCCCCCTGACGCATGCAGAGTTTCACTGTTTTTACCGCGATGCCGGATTCACGAACAGAACCGTCCTTGCGGGAAACCTTCACAACATCCGGGGTTACGGTTCCATCGACAAGGTATGCGCCGAGGCCGTTTATGGCGTTGATCAGCATGCAGTCCTCATCCGGATGAACCGGATCCAGCGTGTAGATAACGCCGCTGGCCGCTGCGTCTATCATTTCCATGCAGCCGACCCCCATGGCAAGTTCCGCCTCTGACATCGCATGGCTCAGGAAATAGTAGATGGCCTTGGGTGTAAACTTGCTGGCAAGGACGTCCCGGTACCGGTCTATAATTTCGTCCTCCCGCACGTTGAGGAAGGTGGCATACTGGCCTGCAAAGCTGAAGAGGGTGTCTTCCCCCAGCGCACTGGAGCGCAGGGCAAATCCCGGTGCGGATGAAGATTTTTGCAATGCCGAAAAGCTGCCGGTGATGGCACGCACGAGATCCTCCGGTACCGTGCTCGATCGGATCATGTCCTGAATTTGTGCGCTTTTCGCGATCAGATCGCCGTAATTTTTTATATCGAGCGAATGGATGCTTTTATCTATCTTCTCCTGCAGGTTGTTCACAGTAACAAAGTGCTTGTACGCCCAGGCGGTAATGGCAAAGCCGCCGGGCACAGGCAGTCCAAGCCGGGCACGGATCTCCCCGAGCTGTGCGATCTTGCTTCCGACACTTAACGCGCGCTCTTTTGTCAGCCGTTGCAGCGGTACGGTAAAATCGTCCTGCTGAATGTACCTTTTCCCGTGGAGGATGCCCTGGATGCCTGCATCTATTGCCGCGTGCCGGTCTTTCAGGGGACGATATTTTTCTCCACCGATGAGCACCAGTTTGTCGATCAGACTTTGGACATCGGTACGGAGTTTTTGTACGCTGGTGATGATGTAGTTGATATCAAAGAGATACTCGCCCTGGGATTTTTCCTCCATGTCGCCGATTATCTTTAATATCCGGTTGTTGGTGTCGAGGATTTCAAGAAAAATTGAAAATTTATGCTGAATTTCGCTCAGGAGCTTGTCTGAGTTCGCCTTCTTGTGCCGGAACACTTCCCTGATCCAGCCCATATTTTCACTTACCCGAAGAAAGCAGCCTTGTTCATGCCCGATCTCCTTCCTTCTGTCCGGGTAGACCTTGGCTCTATACTACCGGTGTCCCGTGTTACTGTCAAGTTTTTTTGTATACAATATACTAAATAGATATCGCCTGTACAAGACGAATGTGCGCCTGGTTCGTACGGGACACAGCGCCCCTATTTCTTTTTTTTACCTTCGCGGTCCTTCCTGAGGGTCATGGTCTTCTCGCCGAGCAAGCCGAATTTCAACCACTTGAACCCGAACTTCAGGAGCTCCTGATCGTCTACCCTGATCCGGTCCTGGGTGGCCTGGTCCACCTCGAAATGATCAAGAAACGTGCTCTCAAAAATGAACTTCCTGAATTTATCGATGTTGTACGCCGTCATAAAGAACATATCGATCACGGATGTATCCGGCACGGTCTCCTTCCACCCGGCCTCGGTGCCGGTGATCTGGTCAAACATCACATTCATGTTATCGTATGCGATAAATCCCTGGTCCTCGAGCCAGTCCTCCAGGATCCATTCCTTGGGTTCTTTCAGACCGTAACAGAAGTCATCTCCCACGATGAGCCGGAACTCGTCCTCCTCGGCAGCATCCTTATCAAGGGGATACAGGCGGCACGACCACGGCCTGTCCTCATAAATACTGCACCCGTCTTTGGTGAGAAACGGACAGGGCTTATCCCCCTGTTCGCTCATCCTGAGCACAACAACCGGCAGGCTGTGCGCGCTGCCGACCAGCGTCCTGGTATATGTCGCGAGAAATTCTTCGGACGACACGCCGAGCCTGTTTTTCATTCTCAGGATATCGTACGGCGTCAAAAATATAGTCACGTTCTTGCAGCACTTGGTAAAACACGCGACGCCCTTATGGCACGAAAACCGGAACTTACCGTACATGGTTATATTCATATCGTTTCCTTTCTACCCCCGTTTGAGCTCCCCCAGAAACAATGCCAC
>JAJYYW010000223.1:2206-3833 GCA_021800575.1 bacterium | reverse complement strand
TGGATAAATCCATAGAATCCATCATATCGGCAACGGGCATATCGGATACGGATACGGAGGACAAAAAAAAGAAATACGATGAATTACTGAAACAGTTCTCCAGCACCGGTTCCGGAAAGTACAAGATGTGATCGCCATGAAGAACGGTACGATACTCATTGTTGACAAAGACAGGTTTTACCGGGAACTCTACCGGGATCTGCTGACCGGCGTCGGCTACGATGTCCGGGTGTACGACAGCGATGATTCCGCTGCGGTGGATTTCTCGGTGTTTGACTTGATTATCTGCGAGCCGAACAGGCATAACGGTGAACTCAACGGCATTCTTGAACAGGCAAAGACGCTCCCGGAACGGCCCGAAATGCTGATCATAACATCGATCAGCATAGCTTCCGTCAAATCGATGATACCCGGTAATACGCTTCACTACACCTACATCAGGAAACCGTTCGATGACAGCAAGTTCCTTCATCTGGTCACCAACATCATCGCCCAGAGGAAGCTGTTCATGGAGAAGGAGAAACTTGCAAAAGAAGGCATGGAATACCTGATATTGCTCGAGGTGTACAAGCGGTCGAGCGATATTCTGTCCCAGTCCGGACTGGACAACGTATTCAAGAAACTCATGGATGCGGTTATCGTTGAACTCAAGCTTGCAAAAGCCATGCTGTGGTTCCGGAAGGACGATGCCACGTTCGAGCTCCTGCATTCCTTCGGCTATGAATCGGACGCATACGATGAGGGTATCGTGCTGAGCTGGAAAACGTTTCCGTACCGGGAAGCGATCCGGGACGGTTATTGCATCGTTCCGGGTGCCGACGGCAGGAAGGTGATGTACCTCACGGTTCAGGGGCAGGACGGCCAGATCTATGCACTGCTGAGGCTTATCAAGAAGGAAAAGGCCTTTACCATGCAGGACATCAGGGTAGCACGGACCCTTGCGACGTTCGGCGGCATAGCGGTGTCCAACGCGGTCAAGCTTTCCCAGAAAGCAACCGACACCCTGAAGGCGGACAACCTCCCTGCGTACAGTTACCGCTACTTCATCGAGTATACCGAGAATGAGATAAAACGGGCGAACAGGATCCACGGGATGTTCTCGATCGCGGTTGTCTCCATAGAAAACTACCGGGATCTTATCGGGACGTTCGGGAAAACATACGTCGACGAGACCTTTACGAGGATAACGAACCTTATCAACGAGGTCATCCGCGACGCGGACACACTGTCCGTATCGGAAAACGCGAGTATGCTGAACCTGTTTCTCCCGGACACCGACTACTTTGGATCGATCATCACCATGCGGAGGATCAAGAACCAGCTGAAGCAGACCCTGTATGTGACGAACGGCTCGGTTACCAAGAACGTGGAGGTTATCATCGGCTCCGCCACGTACCCGAATGACGGTACGACGGCGGCTACCCTTCTGTCCAAGGCGTACGATATGGCGAAGCGGTCAAGCAGCGGTACGATAAAGCAGATAACATCCATGGAAGCACTCGGGTTTATGGAGTTCTCGGACAACATTCTCAGGATAGTACTCTTCCGCCAACTCCTGAAGGAGCTCGTCGTAGGTCTCGCCGGGCCGCTTCATCACTTCCAGCAGTTGGCGCGTGCTGGATCGTAT
>JAJYYW010000223.1:0-2196 GCA_021800575.1 bacterium | reverse complement strand
AGGACACGAAGCAGGCGGGCGACGATATCACGAATGCCATCTTCGTTATTTCGAAAGACCGTATCATGGACATCATCAATCTCCTGTCCAACGATATCCTTGCACGCCCGTTCATGCGCGGTCTCGTCTTCCTCGGCATTCCCGCCATTACCAAGGAGCTCAAGCTCATCAAGGAACAGTACAAATTATACAATGCGAACACGAAACTGTATTTGCTCGGCAAAAAGCAGCCGGGTGACTACATCGATATATCGTACGCGCCCATCATGATCATCAACGAGGACATCGGGGGCAGGTTCTTCATGTTCAACCTGAACGAGGAATACGCCTACGGCTTTATTACGAACGAGTCGTCCGGCAAGCAGTTTTCCGTCTTCCATACGAGCGACCCGATCATCGTGGAAGAGCTCGTGGCCGTGCTCCAGGAAAAATACTTTGTACAGAGGCAGATATAATCCCATGGTCAAAACGAAAGGGAAGATCTTCATAGCGGATACGGATCAGAAGTCCCTGGTCCTGATCAAGGATGCGCTCAAGGCACAGGGGTACAGCATCTTCTCGGCCATCAACGGCGCCAAGGCGCTCGAGACGATCATCGAGCAGCTTCCGGACATTATCATACTCGGAATGGATCTTCCGATCATAGATACGCAGAAGCTCAGGGATATCATCAGCGTGAACCCGAAGACGGATAACCTGGCGCTGATCTTCATGGGTACCCCGGACCAGCTGAAGTCCGTCAGTGCCATGGGGGAAAAGGTCATCACGAAGCCGTTCCGGATAGACGAGCTTATCGGGACCATATCCGGCATCTACCAGAAGCGGCAGAAAACCATCGAGTTGTCGAAAGAAAACAAGGAAATAGAAGGCAACCTGTCCCAGATATCGCTGATCGATCTGCTCCAGATATTCAGCATGAACAAGAAGGACGGCACCATAACCATATACTCGGACAAGGGCAACGGGTTTATCTACCTGCAGGAAGGCAACATCATCAACGCGACGTTTGAGAAGGTCGAGGGCGTCAAGGCGTTCTACCGGCTGCTGACTATTAAAAACGGGAAGTTCGAATTCATACCGCACCGTGCCCTGACCCCCATTCGGATTACGTCGACGACGGAGTCCCTGCTCATGGAAGGCATGCGCCAGATGGACGAAATGAAAAAGAACAAGGACATCCTGCCTCCGCTCGATGCGGTCGTTAAATTGAAGAAAAAACTGTCGGAACTGCCGAAACAGGTCAGGACGATTACCCAGGAGGTTCTGCTCCTGCTCGAGTTTTACAACAAGGTGGAAGACATCGTGGACAACTGCACGTTCCCGGATTACGATGTCCTGCGCGTACTCGTCGCCCTTCTCGAAAAGGGCATCATCGAGATCCTGCAGCATGCGGCGCCCAGGGTGAGCGACCTCCAGGGGTCGCTGCTCGCGAACGAGGAGATCTTCCGGCTGCTTGAGGTCGTTTCGATCAACAAACATACGAAACTGGAATCGCACCGGGGAAGGGTGATCGTCCTGTCGGCAAACTACAATTCCCTGAAGGTTTTCATCAACAGTATCAACAATATGCCAAAATTCACGCTCAACAACACATTTGCAATGTCAGGACGTGATGACGTGGTGTTCGGCGAGATAGGCCTGGTTTCGCTCACGGAGCTGCTGAGTATCGAGATTATTTCCGTTCCGCCCCAGATGGAGTATGGACCTCTCTGGATGGCATTGTCGAGCAGTGCGGTGGGGGTGATTGTCCTGTTCGACAAGGGATCGAAGGATATCCTGGGCTCGTTCCTGTCCACGGTGAGCAGGTTCAAGAGCGCCAAGCCCCTTCCGGTAACGTACGTTTTCGTGACGCCGGACGGGCACGAAACAGGAACTAAGGTCGTCCAAACCCTGCGGAAGCTCGTCTCGTCGGGCAGCGATGACCCTATCTTTGTATTGAATAAGGACAGTACGGACAGTTTGAGCATCATTCCGACCCTGCTCAGAAAGGTTATAAACCCATGATAGATCTGCATACACATTCTCTGTTCAGCGACGGCGAATTACTGCCCTCGGAGCTCATCAGGAGGGCCGCGGTAATCGGCATACAGGTTCTCGCTATCACGGATCATGTCGATTTCTCCAACTACCTTTTTGTCATAGAACATATGAAGGCCGTGAGCGGCCAGTTCTCAGACAAGAAAAACGGCATCAGGG
>JAJYYW010000222.1 GCA_021800575.1 bacterium | reverse complement strand
GGCGATTTGCCGGCGGATCCGGGCGAAATCATCTCTCTGGTGAGCACCATGGTGGATGATGAATTGTCAAAATTGCGGGACACGGACCCCTCCGACCCGCGGCTCCAGATACTCTGGAGCATCAAGGAGATACTGGTTGGAAAGAAGAAACGGAAAACCGCGAAGAAAGTGAGAAGGATTACTGTTGAATAGATCCGCAAGGTATGCTTAACTGACAAAGAAATGGTGAAAAAAGGAAGATTAAAAGATACGCCGTTTTTGAAACTTCTTCTGGGTTTCCATACGAACAAAGTAACCGGCATACTCAGGCTGACCAACGGCCCTGAGGTCAAGATCATCTATCTATCGAAAGGAAAACCCATATTCTCGGCATCAAATCTGCCCGGGGACAGGATGGGCGCATTGGTCCTGCGGCTGAATATCGTAACGGAGGATCAGCTCGACAGCGCACTCAAGGAGGTCATGAAAACGGGAAAAAGGCTGGGCACCGTTCTGGTGGACATGAACCTCATTACAGCAGAGCAGCTGTTCGATCTTGTTTTGAAACAAGTCTCGGAGATCATCTACTCGGCGTTTGAGCTCGATGATGCAGAGTACAGCTTTATAGATGATACGCATTTCAACAACGAGGTCATAACCCTGGATCTCAGTCTCTGGGAACTCATGATAGAGGGTGTCAAGAGAAAGTTCAGCCCTGATAAATTGAAAGAAATAACCGGGCATTCCAACACCATCCTGCAGAAACGTCCGGTGTCACCGGATGATCTCAGTATTATCGAGGGTACCGGCGGTGAACGGTTTTATGCCATGATCGACGGCAGCAAAACCAATGCAGACATCATCTCTGCCGCAGGCATGGGCGAACTCAAGGCCATCCAGATCATCGGTGTGCTGAATCTGCTCGGTTTTGTATACCCCGGTGAAGAAAAGAAAGAAACAGCTGCGGATGCATCCCTGCTGTCAACCATCGGGAAGAAGCTGGACGAGTTTCAAAGCATGAACCTCTTCGAGAAGCTCGGCCTCGATAAGACTGCCACCAAGGAACAGATTCTCTCGTCGTTTACCCTGCTCTCGAAAAGTTATCATCCGGATAAATTTGCAGAGCCGCGATTGAAGGACATCAAGCCGCTCGCGCTGCAGATGTACAACCAGATTCTCGAGGCATTTACGATCCTGTACAAGGACGCGAGCCGCGAGAAATACATCAGGGACCTGGAAGAGCAGGACAAGAGTATGCTCTTTACGGAAACTGATCCGGTGCTGGCGCGTCAGAGCTTTGAGAAGGGCAGGACGTATGTCAACGAAAAAAAATATCCCGAGGCGTACCGGATGTTCTCGACGGCAATCACCAACGATCCCAGCATCTCGGAATACTATACGGGTCTGGCTATCCTGGAGACCATGAATTTTAACAACCATCCGGTGAATCTCGATGCCGCCGAACAGGCCTTTTCGCGAGCGGTGGAACTCAATCCCGAGGAGCCGCGTAACTATTATTACCTCGGTGTCATATATAAAAACAAGGAGGATTATGCCACCGCGCGGGGATATTTCCTGAAAGCGCTGGTTCACAATCCCAACCATAAAGAATCAAAAAAACAATTAGAAATTCTCGACAAGATTTAATCATGACGGTCTATAGGATCTACACGTATCCGGAGAAGATACTCAAACACAAGGCGAAGGAAGTCAGGACCATCAACGGTGCACTGCAGGAATTTATCGACAATATGTACGAGACTATGCATGGTGCATCGGGCGTCGGGCTTGCCGCGACCCAGGTCGGTCAGGAGAACGCCGTGTTTGTTGCGGACGTCCCCGATGAAAACGACCGGCGACGCATCATCGCCGTGATCAATCCGGTTATCGTCGAATCAGAGGGAGTATCCTCCATAGAAGAGGGATGCCTGAGTGTGCCGAATTTCAGGATACCGGTCAAACGGGCTGCGCGGATCGTCATCAAGGGCTATGACCGGGAAGGGAAAGACCTCGTTCTCGAGGCGACAGACCTGCTCGCGACCGTTATACAGCATGAGATGGACCACCTCAACGGAGTCACCCTTGTCGATCATGCGTCCTTGCTCAAGAGGGAGGCATACCTGCGATCCCTCAAAAAGCAATCGAAATCCGGCAAGGAATAACCCCGGACAGAGCGGACGAAACGTTACCGCACAACAGCACAGGTACATGCAGAAGGCGAAAACCTCAACTATGTCCGCCAGTGTCCCCTTCACAGCTTCTTGAATGCATCGTAGGCGTGGCGTATCGTCCGGTCGATGTCCCGCGCTGTATGCGCCTGGGAAATGAAGTGTGCCTCGAACTGCGAGGGAGGCAGGTAAACGCCTTTCTCGAACATGAGGTGAAAGAACCGTGCGTACTGTTTCGTATCCGAGGTCATGGCCGAAGCAAGATCGCGGACCAGCTTGTCTGTGAAGAACGGCGTCAGCAGGGACGCTATGGTATTGATGGTGATGTGTTTTCCAGCAAGCCGTGCGGCGTCGTTCAAACCATAGACGAGGTGCTGGGTCTTTTTTTCCAGGTCCTTATAGAACAGCGGCTTTGACTGTATTTCCCGAAGGGTGGCGATTCCCGCAGCCATGGCGACAGGATTGCCCGAGAGTGTTCCCGCCTGGTAGACCGGTCCCTCCGGGGAAACGAGCTCCATGATGTCCTTCCGTCCGCCGTACGCGCCGACCGGCAGGCCGCCGCCTATAATCTTACCGAGCGTTGTCATGTCCGGCTGGATCTTGTAATATCCCTGCGCTCCGGACAGGGACAGCCTGAAGCCGGTGATGACTTCGTCGAAGATAAGCACGATCCCGCTGTTTGCGGTCAGTTCTCTCAACGTTTCGAGAAAACCGTCCTGCGGGGTGACCGTGCCGATATTGCCTGCTACGGGTTCAACGATGAGGGCAGCGATCTCGTTGCCCTGCCGGGCTATCAGCTGTTTGGCAGCTTCGATATTATTATAGGGGATCGTCAGCGTCGTGGCGGCAAAAGCCTCCGGGACACCCGGGCTTGAGGGGGTCCCGAGGGTGGTTAATCCAGACCCTGCCTTGATCAGAAATTGGTCTGCATGTCCGTGATATCCGCCCTCGAACTTAACGATCTTGTCCCGTTTGGTGTACGCGCGTGCAAGCCGTACAGCGCTCATGGTTGCTTCGGTACCGGAACTGACCATCCGCACGCGTTCGACCGATGGGTACGCAGCGGTGATAAGCCCGGCAAGCACGACTTCGTTGGGGCATAGCGTACCGAAGCTTGTTCCTCCGCGGACGGCCTTGCGTATTTCATTGAGCACCTTGATGGGGCCATGGCCGAGTATCATCGGTCCCCATGACATGCAGTAGTCGATATAGCTGTTGCCGTCGGCATCGTACAGCCGGTCGCCCTTTGCCCGGGTGACGACGATAGGCTCATCGCCGACGGCCTTGAAAGCGCGGACCGGGCTGTTCACGCCGCCGGGCATGAGGGCCTGGGCTTTTTTGAAATACGTATGGGAATGCGGTCTGTCCATGATTCGCTCCTTTCGCACAACATACCATGAAAACAAAAAGTATTGTCAAGCGAGAGAAGCTCCTTTTCCTTTGCAAATCGTGCGATATGGTGTATAGAATTGCCGTTATGGATAAATCGATTATCGTAAAAGACGGTTGGGTATACATTGGGTTTTTCCTGATCCTGACGGCGGCAGGGCTTGTGATCCAGCACGGGTATTATCTGTCGGTGCCGTCGGCAGGCGTCCTGCTCTTCGTGACGTGGTTTTTCAGGAATCCCGAACGGAATACCCCTGCAGGGGATGCGGTCATTGCTCCTGCCGATGGTACGGTCATAAAGATTGAAAAAAACAATAAGT
>JAJYYW010000221.1 GCA_021800575.1 bacterium | reverse complement strand
GATGATGGCGGTAATCAGCGTTGTGATGTGCGAGTCGATAATCGTGTAGAACGCCTTGTCATACCCCGCATCTACGGAAGCACGAATGGGTTTTCCAAGCTTCAGTTCTTCCCTCGTCCTCTCAAAGTTCAGCACGTTGGTATCGACCGCCATACCGATGGACAGGATAATACCGGCAATACCTGGCAGGGTCAGGGTCGCGCCGAACAGTGCCAGGATGGCGAGCAGCATGATGACGTTGATGATCAAACCGATATCCGCGATAACGCCGGCAATCATGTAGTACAGGAGCATGAAAACGATTACAAAGATGCCTCCGACAATGGCCGCGGTCATACCTTCACGGATGGAATCCGAACCCAGCGTTGGTCCGACAACGTTTTTCATGAGTATCTTGACCGGTGCGGGCAACGCACCTGCCCGCAGGACGATCGCGAGGTCTTTTGCTTCATCTTCGGAAAAATTCCCGGTAATCTGCGCGACACCGCCGCTGATCCGCTCCCGGATGACCGGCGCCGAATAAACGATGTCATCGAGCACAATGGCAAGCCGTTGACCCACGTGCGCTGCGGTAAGCTGATCGAACAGGCGCGCGCCCCGTGAATTAAACCGGATGCCGACGTACGGCTGGTTGTATTCGCCGCCGATCTCCATCCGCGCGTCGGTGAGCATGTCGCCGGTCATGGATACGTCCTTATCGAGTATGTATGTCTGGTACGTGGTAAGATTGGTATTCCTGTCTTTATTGACCTTGTACCCGACCATGTACTGGGGAGGCACCTTACCGGCGAGGAACTGTTCAAGCTGGCCCTTGCTATACGCCCACAGGTACGGGCTGTTGACCGTTTCTCCGCTGGGCAGGGTCTCGGGGTTCGACCCCGCGTAAACACCGTCGGGCAGTTTTTTTGTATCCTTGGTAAGCTCTGCCAGGAAGGCGGGTTTGTCATCGACCAGCATAAACTCCAGCTGGGCGGTCTTTCCTATGATTGCTATCGCCCGTGCCGGGTCCTTGATACCGGGGAGCTCCACGATGATCTGATCGCTTCCCTGGGGCTGAATGATGGGCTCGGTCACCCCGAACTGGTCCACCCTGTTCCGTATATTATCGACGGCCTGGCTCAGAATATTGCTGTTCATGTACTTCACTTCGGAACTCGTGAGGGCAAACGCGAAAAACGGCGGTTTCGATGTGTCGAGCTTCTGGAGATCCGGGAAATCATCCTTGATGATGGTGAGCAGCGTATCTGTATCATTGACCTGGGTCAGCTGCAGATTTATTTCTCCGGTCGTGGTCACCGAGAGAGACTGGAGCACGACATGTTTCGAGTCCAGCGATGACTTCAATTCATTCGCTTTTCTCGTCAGATCGTCCTTGATTGCTTTGTTGATGTCGACGCCGAAGACGATGTACGTACCGCCTTTCAGGTCGAGCCCGAGGTTGAGTTTTGCCGAGGGAAACAGCCCGCTCCACCACGGGGGAAGCTGGCTGACAAATGACGGCAATACAATAAAAACAGAGAGAACGGTCAGCAATCCTACGAGTACCAATCTCCATATAATATTCTTCCGCATTTTTGCTCCTTTAAATTAATTTAACGTTGTTGATAAACATCGAAAATTTTGTTCCGAGATATTCTGCAGCACGCTTGCACAAGAGCATTCTCGACAGGAATATTTCGAAATACTCAACGACCTCGGATATGCCTGTGTCGATCGCAAGGTTGAGAATAATTTGCTTTGCCGCACTGTCCACATCTATGCGGGACTCGGTCACAGCATAGTTTACCCGGTCATGGATATCAAACGATATGAAATTCCTGTTCCTGACCCGCGACCGGTGGACGTGGGTCTTGTCCCCGATAATGATTGCCGCGGTTATCTCGTTGGTGATCTCGCCACCGTCGTCTTCGTGGTTGCCGACCGCGCTCATGATCGTCGCGGTATCTTCGATGCTGAAGTTGTTCTCGTCAAGGATGTCCTTCGCGAGAAACGCACTCGAAAACCCATGGTTGGTGCGGCTGATTAAGTTGCCGAGATCGTGCAGATAGCCCGCTATCGCGGCAAGCCGGACACTCTTGTCCGGAAACCCGAGTTTTTCCAGGATGTACGCGGCACGCTGGGAAACAAATTCGGCATGCTTTCTGCCGTGTTCGGTATACCCGATACGCTCCAGGTGCTGGTCCGCCATATCGATATAAACAACGGTCCTCGGATCGCTGATTACCTTCTGAAGCGTGCCGTTGCTTTCATTCCCCATCTGCAGCCTGCCCCCCCGGTTGTTGTATGCGCCTGTTCCTGTTCAACAATACTATTTTCCGGTATTGCCGATCTTGTCAGCTGTTGCCGCGGTTGTGGTACCCGCGTAGCCGGAGATATGCCCTTTTTCAACCTTGATCCGGACACCATCCGCAATCTCGATCGTCAGAGCGTTGTCCGCGATACCCGTTATCTTGCCGAAAATACCGCTTGAGGTAATGACCTCGTCGCCCTTTTTAAGGTTCGACAGGAATTCCTGGTGCTTTTTTACCCGTTTTTGCTGGGGCCGTATCAATAACAGCCAGAAGATGAAGAAAATAATGATCAACGGCAAAAACATGCTCATCAATCCTGACATCCCTCCCTGCGGTGCTGCGGCAGCCCCTGCTGCATAAGCAATTGTATCCATTTTGTTTCTCCTTATTCGTGTAGTTTTGTCCCGTCAGACGTTCGCGGCGGGCATACCGACAGAAGGCCTGTATATCTGCACGATACCATGGCACTTGTCCTGCCACTTCCAACGTGACCTATCTAAGCTAAATGAACTATTTTATATTGTCAATGAAAGCACACATCTCCTTGCAATTTTACCGGGATATACTATTGAAGAAGTGATGAACAAACACGTTCGTGCAATCGCAGTCCTGCTTTTCCTGGTGCTCGCATTTTTATTGAAAGACCTCGTTTCCCGGAACACCGCGTTCGCCCCTCTTGACAGCATCTATATGTACAGCCCCTGGAACGAGTCTACGACCGTCATTCCGAAAAACTTTCAGCAGTCGGATGCGCTGTATCAGTTCATACCCTGGAGAATGTATGCGTATGAACAGCTCATACACGGCGAATTCCCGCTCTGGAACCCGTACGAATACGGCGGCATACCGTTTTTTGCCAACGATCAGTCCGGGGTCTTGTCCCCCTACAATCTTGCAGGACTGATCTTTCCGTTTCTGAAGGGCTTTTTGATCATGGCCCTGTTGAAACTGCTGGTGGCTGCAACGGGCATGTATCTTTTTTTGAGCCTGTTCTCTTTGGATCCGGCATCCTGCCTGATCGGCAGCGTTGCGTATACCTTTTCAGCGCTCATGGTGACATGGCTCTACCATCCTTTGTCTGCGGTTTTATCGTTTATCCCGTGGCTGCTGTGGGCGTTTGAGCGGCTCTACCGGTACACGATCAGCGGTACCGCCGCGAACCGCATTACCGCCCTGTCCATAGCATCGGCGATTGTTGCACTTGCTTTCTTTTCAGGACATTCCGAGACCACGGTCAACGCGCTTGCCGGGGTCATGATCTACTCCATAACGAAATCACTGGCCGGGCGTCAGAAGATACTGCATACCCTGCTGATGGCAGCACTCGCCGTCATCCTCGGTTTCCTGCTCGCTGCTGCGCAAACCCTGCCATTTCTCCAGGCCCTGCTCAACAGTGTGACATTTTACACCCGTTCTCCGTTCTTTGCCACTATCCATCTGCCTGCCTGGGCACTGCTTTCATGGCTGGTCCCGAGTATGAACGGCAATCCCTCATTCAGCTATTTCTTCATGACGGTGATACCGGCATGGCATGAGGCCGTCTCCTATGTCGGCATTACGCCGCTTCTGCTCGGACTG
>JAJYYW010000220.1 GCA_021800575.1 bacterium | reverse complement strand
CGAACCGAGTGCGTGCTCCTTATATTCCTGCGGCCCCTGCGGTCCCATAAACTGCTCAAAAAAATGCGGTCCGAAAAACTGTTTAAACTGCTCTCCCATAGGGCCGAACTGCTGTGCGCCGGGGTTGGTTTTGATGATCTTCGTCGTCGAGATATTGACGACGGCGCCCTTCACCTTGTTGACAAGCGGGGCAAACGTGGCAGGCACGTAAGCCTCCGGTGAAGAAACATCCTGGGTGGCACCCGAGTCGGGTTTCACGCTCCATATTTTTGTTTCCGTAGCCCTGGTGACCGACGTGATATTCATCCGCGCGGCGAGTATGAGGCCCGCCACGACGGATGCTATGATCAGCACCCCAAGGCCCGCTATCGTATAACCTTTCTTCTTCATGCTCTCCTCCTTATTTTTTACCTTCTGAAATCAGAACGTATCTCATTCTTAAATCAAACAGCACATTATCCAGCATCATGGATTCATCATTGCTCAGGTTCCCCGTCGTTTTTTCCCGAAGCAGCTCGAGAATATCTATGGTCTGCTTCGCCGCATCGATATCTTTTTTGATCACGTTCGTCTGGGGATCCGCAACGGCCCCGAGTTGTATCAGCGTCGTCCCGGCGAGAGAGTTTATAAGATCCATAAAGCTTATCTTGAAATTCGGATTCACGATACCGCCGTTCTGGGCATGTAGTTGTTCCTGCACGCCGGCTTCACCGGCCTGCGCATCGTCCGTCGCGGCATCAGTGTTGTCCGCACCGCTTTGTGTACCGGCTTCGCCGTCCATCCTGAACCGCCTCTTGTCATGTATCTTGATCTCATCGTCTTCCTGCATATCCATTCCTCCTTGCCTTTTATTGGAAGATTGTCCGTACCTCTGTCTCGATCCTGCGCGCATCGGCCGGAGCCACAACCGCAAGCCTCGGATCGATGGATGTCCGCGCGTACACCGTACCCGCGTTCACCGGGCCAATCGCTATGGTCGTCGTAACCGGCTGGACCGTCCCGCTCACGGTAAAGGTCAGTACCGCCTGCTTCAGCAAGGACCGGTTACCGACAAACCGCGAAGCCTTCATCGTGGTCAGCGTACCCACGAGATCGTTCACAACGCCTGAATCCGTAAACGGGACGCCGTTCTTTTCCCACGTGTTGTACGATTTCCTGGTCAGGACAACAGCCTTGCCGTCCCGGATCACCGTGAGGGCAGACACGGCGAACGTGTCCTCTGTCAGCAGTCTGGTGTCCACCATCCCGCCGGTATTTTTCTTCAGTGCTGTCACAAGACCGGTGTTGATAACGTACACAGGCTTCTTCCCGCTGACCATGGCGTAGACATGATCGGGCCCCTCATGTTTACCTATCGTTATCGTGTAATTTTTCCCGTCCATAAGGAGAATGCTAATAACTTCTGACGGCTTTTCAAGTCCCATGGCCCCCGGGTTCATCCCGGAGTCGATGATGTTCGATGCTCGGAGGTTTTCCAGCTGGAAGACCATGCCGTTGACCACAGACGGCCGTACCCTGTTCAGTTTTGGTTTTGTTATGAACCAGACACCGTTCTTTCGCCGCAGCGTATACACGGGTCGTGCATTGCTGGTAAAGCCGATGGCCGACAGGTCGTTCCGGGACACGGTGATCGGGGCCTTGTCCCGGAGCTGAAAGAGCGTGTCATCGAGCTGCCCTCGGATCCATGAGGTCACCGTAAAGATCCCCCGGGTGCCGTTCGAGGCGACGGCATAGTAGTTTTTCCCGAGCGGTGCGGCGGCACCAATCTGCAGGCTGTACGCCTGCTTGTCCCGGAGGGTCACCGTTGCAGTTATCGACGCGGGGCTTAACCCGAACGCGGACAGTGTACCGGTGCCGATCTTTTTCTTATAGCTCAGTGTCGTCAGTGCGGTGAGCAGCGCGTTGACAACCGTCTGGTCTGCACCGGTGGCGACAGGAGATATGATAACCCATGTTCCCTGCGAATTCTTGTTCAGGGTAAAACTCCCGTTCCCGTTCTTCAGGTCGATCGTGCTGACAGCTCCGGTGCGTTGAATATGAAAAACCCTTTTGCTCTGCATCTGTTCAGCGGCCTCGTGCCTCGGGTTGATGACAAAAACGACCGCAACAACAGCAAGGGCAAGAAGAGCGGTAAGGTACACGGTAAGCTTGATATTCATGATCCCCTCCTATAATCTCTTCATGCGCAGGTACGCAAGGAGGGCGCCGAAGAACAGCAACGCCGGTATCAGCACTACGGTCAGATAGAATATCAGACTGCCCTGCTGCGCGGTCAGGAACATCTGCTGGTTTGCAGATTCCTTCGGGCGTATGGTAATAAGGTTCTCCTCCTTGACCAGCCAGCTTATGGTATTCATGACGAGGTCTTTGTTGGCGAGCGCATTCAGGTATTTGTTCGCCGCTATCTTTGATGTTCCGAAAACGGCTATCCGCGCAGCCGATCGCCCGGGTTTGATAGTTCCAGCCACAGCAACACTGACCGGGCCCCGGGTGTCCGACAGTCCGAACTGTGCTGTCCCCTTGTCGAACAGGTCCTTGAGATCCGTATCAGCCCAGCTCGTCTTGCTCGTCATGGCAAGGGGGTGGATGCCTCTGCCCATGGTGTGCGTTCCTGCTGCACCGACGGTTCTGACCAGCGGGAAGATCGTTGTTCCCTTGAAATCCCTCGTTATCGCGCTTTCCTTGCTGTAATCCGTGACAAGGGGTTCGACGCCGAGACCCGGCCCCTGGAACAACCGGACAACCTGGTCAAGTACCACATTGTTCCCGATCGTGATACCGTAGGATGCCAGCAGGTGTATCATGCCGGTACTGGTGCGCGGGTCTATCATGACAAACAGGTTACCGCCCGCATCGAGATACCCCTTCAGCGCGTTTATCTCCCGGGGCAGGAACCGTTTGACCGCACCCGCCTCGACGACCAGGGTACAGGACGACGGTACGGTTGCAACAGAGGGCAGCAGCACAGGCTCAACGGCATAGTCCTGGTCCGTTAACGCCTGCTCAAAATCGTGATACCCGTCAACCCCCGTGGCATCGGTCAGCGACCGCTCTCCGTTCCCCGTGAGGTAGCATACGGTAATGACCCGGTGCCTCAGTATCCTGATGACAGCATTCGTTATGCCGTTTTCTGTTGCCTGCTGTGTTTTTATGGTTTTCCCGTTGTAGCGCACAACGAGGGTGCCGTTCGTCGTGATCCCGTATCCTTGTGCGATGGTCGGTTCCTTATCGGGATCGATGACCTCGTAATGAACCTTTTTGCTGACGTACGCATACTCTGACAGGAGTTCCCGGATGGCCGTCCCGGTGCCCTCCTGGAAAAAAGCCGTTATGACGAGTTTGTGCCTGAGCCGCCCCAGAACCTTGTCCGTCTCCTTGGAAAGAGTAAACTCCTTGTTTGCAGTCAGATCCCACCGGTGATAATACTCGGTCGATACATAGTTGATAACACCGATCAGCCCCAGCACAACGATGACAAGTACGACGAGGTTAAATCCGTACAGCAGGTGCCGTGCATGTGCCCCGCCGTTGAGTTTTTTCCGGTTCATCACTGCGAACACGAGAATAAGCAGCAGTCCGGCCGACGTCAGGACGATGGCGCCCGGGTTCCACGATGCCACCACGAGGCGCAGAAATACTCCTCCCAGAATCAGCAGTATGCCGGCAATCCACAGTATCGTTTTCATAACCTACCTCCATCTCTCGGATTCTAATACCCTGTGTGTGAGGAACAGGAAAAAGAAAATAAAACTCAGGTAATAGACGATATCCCGCGTGTCCAGGATGCCCTTTAAAAGGTTCTGGAAATGCTGGTCCACGAGTGATACATACCCGAGGAACGACGATACCGCCGGGCTTACCCCGTGCGAT
>JAJYYW010000219.1 GCA_021800575.1 bacterium | reverse complement strand
CGCTCAACAAATGGGACCTGGTACCCCGGCAGGACCGGCGCAGGGTTCTGCAGGCGATCGCCGAGGAGTTCGGATTCGTTGCATTCATTCCCGTGGTTCCGACATCGGCCGTGACCGGCGAGGGGGTGCGCACGCTCGTGTCGCGGGTGATGAAGGTCCTGCACGACTACGAGTACCGGATACCGACCGCAGCACTCAACAGGTTTTTCAGGGACGTCCTGAGCCGGCACCAGCCCATCTCGAGCAGCGGCAAGATCATCAAGTCGTATTACCTGGTGCAGGTTGCGGTGCGGCCCCCGGTGTTTGTGATCTTCACGAACAACAAGACCGGGATCAAGGACAATTACAGCAAGTTCATCACCAACAGGATACGCGAGGTTTTCGGGTTCGAGGGTGTTCCTCTCAGACTCCTGTTCAGGAGCAAGGATTAGCGGCATGGTAAAAAAAGTGCGTTCCATTCTTACGATGACCATCGACCGGTTTGTGACGGACACCTGCCTGTCCCATGCTGCGGCACTGTCCTTTTACGTCGTGCTCTCGATCATTCCGATGCTGTTTGTGGTCATATCGGTCGGCAGCTACATCGTCGGTTCCACGCACAGTTTTTTCCCCTACATCATGTCCATCCTCAGGCAGTTTGTCCCGGACATATCTCCTGCCGTGAGTGCAGACGTGGGTAAACTGCTGAGCAAGCGCAGTACCATCGGAGTCGTCGGTTTTATTTTTCTTCTGTTTGCTTCAGACCTCGCACTGCTCGAGGCAAAACGCTCCCTCGATGTCATCTTCAGGCTTGAAAAGAGGAAGAACCCTCTGTTTATCAAGAGCAAATCCATGCTCGTCATTATTGTCGGCGGCATCGTGGTGGCGTTCTTGTTTATCATTACCCCGATATTCAAGGTCCTGATAAAGCTCGATCTGCCGCTCATCAGCAAGACCCTCTACGTGGTTGCCCAGATCTTATCAAGCAGGATGTTTGCCTTTCTCATGATCTTCCTGCTGTTTACCGCTGCCTACTACTTTCTTCCATCGAAACGGATCGACAGGACCTACACCCTGCTCGCCGGGGGTATAACAACCGTGCTCTGGACGATTGTCCGGACGCTGTTCTCCTGGTACCTGACGTATCACTCGAAGATCAACATCGTGTACGGCTCGCTTGCCGCGATCATCATCATTATCCTCTGGGTCTACTACACGTCCCTCATCTTTTTATTCTCCGCGGAATTCGTTTCAAGCCTCAAGGAGGCACGGGAGCGCCGGTGAAATCAGCGTCGAGAATACCGATCAACCTGAAGTACATGCTCCCCATTGTTCTGCTGACCATCATCACGATATCCCTGTACACGCTCTTTGTCAGGATCAGCACGGAGAACGTTTCCAAGCAGTATCTCGAAGACGAGATCCGGCTCATCATCAACGACATCAACAAGACGATTACGATCCACATGCTCAAGGGGCAGGGTAAAGATTTCAACCTGTACCTCTCGAGCCTGTACAACTATGAAATCAAGGATATTATCGCCATCGGTATCCTGTCTCCCGAAGGCAAGCCCCTGTATCTGTATCCCGGAACAGAAACGGAGGCTATAACGGTACCCAGGCTGGAAAGCTACCTCAACATGATAACGGTCAAACACAAAAAGAGCATCGAAGTCTTCTATCCCATCAACAATGACAAGGCATGCTACCGGTGCCATGGCAACCAGCGCGCACTGCTGGGACTGCTCTATGCGAAGGTCTCGACGAGCAGGTACCAGACGGCGTTTGCCGGATTGTTGTCGAACTGGTTTACCATGAGCGTTATCATCGGCTCCATACTGATCTTTTCGATCTGGCTCATCACGATGATCGTCATTGAAAAACCGGTCGAAGAACTGGTCAATACGATGCAGCAGGCATCCGAGGGCAATTTGTCCGTCAGATCGGATTTCCAGGAAAACGACGAGCTCGGGTTCCTCAGCGAACAGCTCAATATCATGCTGGAGCGGCTCGCCTACAAGGAGGCGGAAACCCGCAAAATGACGCAGCTCCAGATCCAGCAGATGGATAAGCTCGCATCCCTCGGGGAGATCTCCATGTCCCTCGCGCATGAGATCCGCAACCCTCTCGCGGGTATTAGCGGCGTCCTGCAGGTGTTCAGGGATGATTTCGTGACCGACACCGAGAAGGCCGATGTGTTTCACCAGATCATGGTGCAGATCGGGAAGATAGATAAGCTGGTCAGCGACATGCTGCGGTTTGCAAAGTTTCCGACGCACGACATCACGCGGTTCAACATCAACGACAGCATCAAGACACTGCGTCAGCTCCTGAACCCCCAGGCCGCCGCGAACCATGTCGGCATCCTCCTGCCCCTCGATGTGGGGATGCCGGACATCATGGCAGACAAGGACGCACTGGAGCAGGTCTTCATCAATCTCATGCTCAATGCCATCCAGGCAATGCCCGACGGCGGTACCCTGGAAGTATCGACGGAATTTATTGATAAGTTCGGTGATCCATATATGCTCATCAAGGTCAAGGACACGGGGAAGGGCGTGCCCGCCGCGGTACGCGCCAGGATCTTCGATCCGTTTTTTACGACCAAGGGCAACGGGACGGGCCTTGGCCTTGCCATCAGCCTCAGTGTCGTGAGCGGGATGAACGGGAGCATAACGTTCGAATCCGAAGAGGGGAAAGGTACCACCTTTTTTGTACGTATACCGTACGGCGGTACAAACGGCAATGATGTGAAGGCGTAACTGCTGCAGGGCAGGTGCGGAGCCAAACACGGGGGAATACGGGGATAACAATACTATGGGTACAGTGCTGGTAATAGATGACGAACAACTCGTGCGGTGGTCTATCGAGAAGCTGCTTTCCAAGGACGGCCATGATGTGGTATCCGCGGGAACCGGGTCTGAAGGCATCCTGCGGCTCAAGGAGAACGTACCGGATATCGTGCTCCTCGATATGAAACTGCCGGATATCGAGGGCATCGAGGTGCTGCAGACCATCAAAAAGGAATACGGCGAACTGCCGGTCATCATGATCACCGCCTACGGGTCTATCGATTCTGCGATCCGCGCCATAAAGGCCGGAGCGTTCGATTACATCGTGAAGCCGTTTGACGCCGAGAAGCTCAAGCTGACGGTGTCCCGTGCGCTCGAGCTGTTCAAACTGAAAAACGAACTCGGGATGTTCAAGGACAAGGTGCAGGACCAGTACGGGTTTCACCGCATCGTGGCTGAATCACAGGGTATCAGAGACGCCATCGCCATTGCAAAAAAACTCGCTGAAAGCGACACGACCGTCCTGATCCAGGGAGAAAGCGGGACCGGCAAGGAGCTGTTCGCACGTGCAATCCACTGGGCGAGTCAGCGCAAGGATAATGCCTTCGTGGACCTCAATTGCTCGGCAATTCCGGTACACCTCATCGAGAGCGAATTGTTCGGCTATGAAAAGGGCGCCTTCACCGATGCCAAGGTATCCAAGAAAGGCCTGTTCGAACTCGCGGATAAGGGGACCCTGTTTCTCGATGAAATCGGCGATATGGACCTTTCCACGCAAGCAAAGCTGCTCAGGGTCATCGAAACAAAAAGCTTCAAAAGGCTCGGCGGGATCAAGGATATCACCGTGAACGTCAGGATTGTTTCTGCCACGAACAAGGACCTCAAGCAGCTCGTGGAGAAGGGAGGATTCAGGGACGACCTGTATTACCGGATCAACGTGGTCCCCCTCGTCATACCCCCCCTGCGGATGCGGAAAGAGGACATCCCCCTGCTGACGGATTATTTTATCGGCATGATCGCCCGTGATCTCAAGAAAGAAATTGCGGGTATCGATACGGAAGCCCTCGGGTATTTTCTCCGGTATGAATGGCCGGGCAATGTCCGTGAACTGAAGAACGTCATCGA
>JAJYYW010000218.1 GCA_021800575.1 bacterium | reverse complement strand
TTAACGTAGAAACCCACCGTCTTTGACGGTGGTTATGGAGAGTTGGCTTTGCCAGTTTTCTGTCATTCCCACCCCGTATCAAGTACGGGGTAAACTCCAATGGGAATCCAGAAATTTTATTACGAAAATGATGAAGAACTGGATTCCCGTTTCCACGGGAATGACATTTTGTGGATTTTCAGAAGACACCACATTTGGTGGTGGTCGTTTACAAAAAGCGCTGACAGACAGCTCGTTATGGTCGTTCTCTGCGGGGGTATGTTTCCCTGATCAGCAGGGAGAGGATCAGCGCAGCGGAGAAGAGGCCCACGAGCAGCCAGAGCGTCGGACGGATGCCGTGCGCAGCGATATTGAGGATCTCTATCAGGTATATCACGCACACGGCGCCGATTGATCCGGAAAGCAGGAGGAGCCCGGTTGCCGTGCCGGTCAGCCGCTCGCCCACAAGCTCCGTGGTGATCTGGAGCATGATAGGCAGCAGCGATATGATAAAGAAGCCGATCATGGCGCCGAATATGGTTGCAGCGGCCAGGCTTCTGGTCGTGAGAAACGGGTATACGACAACCCCGCCTGCAAGGGTCGCCATGACGAGAAAAGGCTTTCTCCGTCTGACGGCGTTGGAGAGCACGGGCATGGCACCAGCGCCGATCATGCCTCCTCCGATGATCACGGCCCCGATGGTCCCGGTCTGGACCGGTGTAAACCCGTTGTGCGAAAGCAAGACATTCATCCAGGTCATCAGCCCGTTAAAAAACCCGAGGCCAATAAACATGAGGGCGAGCAAAAGCACCATGTCTTTGTTCCCGAGCACCTGCCGGTACGCGGTCATGCCGCCATACGCTCGCTCCTCTTGTTTGGGCGAACGCCCGCGTGCAGGGTTTTCCCTGCCGAGCAGGAGAAACAGCATGCTCCCGAACACGGTGATGCCGGCGTACAGGGAAAGTGTGAAGCCCAGCCCCCTGCCCGCGACAAGCCGGGGGGTTATGAGCATGGCCGCGATCATGCCGAAAAACATCGCCATGGATCCGAGCCCGTTCGCGACAGCACCGGTTTCCCGGTCAAACCAGGTCGACGAGAATTTCGACACGCTGTTGAGAATGAGCGGCTGGGCGATGGCGATGCCGAACTGTCCGGCGAACAGCCAGGCGTAAACGTGGTAGTCCAGCCGCAGGAGCACGGAGACGCCCATGATAGCGGCGCCGAGCGAAACCGTGAACCGGAAGCCCCTGGTATCGAGCAGGGAGCCGACCGGCAGTGCAAAGATGATGTTCATGGCCGGGAAGATGGCGGTCAGCAGACCGAGTTTGAAGACGCTGATGTGAAGCTGCGACTGGACCGTCGTGGCGATCGAGGCAAAGTTAAGCCACAGGAACTGGTTGAGCCCGATGACGTACATGAACACGGCGAGCACGACCCACCGGTACGTACCCTGTCTTGTCGGTGAAGGTTTCATATGGTATCTATCCCTATCATCAGCGGGCGGCCAGCGCAATACGCACCAATGCCCCGGGAGTATACTTTTTTCCCTGAATCTGCTATAGAATAAATAGTAACCGCAGTACGATGGAGGAGTTTAGCAATGGCTGTCAGGAAAGAATTACTTGAAATACTCGCATGTCCGAAATGCAAGGGGGATCTCGAACTTGAGCAGGACGGGTCGGGACTCGTGTGTCATGCGTGCAACCTGAAATATCCCATCAAAGATGATATACCCGTCATGCTTATTGACGAGGCAGTGCACCTGAATGAACAGTCCACATGAGCCGCAGCGCATCCTTATTATCCAGACAGCATTTCTCGGCGATATCGTACTGACTCTGCCCCTGATCAGGGCACTCACAACATATAAACCCGGAGTAAAACTGTTATTCCTGACAACACCGGTCGGAAGGTCCCTGCTCGACGGCCAGCGCGGCATAGACACCATCATCGTGTACGATAAAAAGGGCGCTGACCGGGGAATACGGGGGCTCGTCCGTGCGATCAAAAAGATACGGCAGCATGCGGTTGATACCGTGATTTCACCCCATCGGTCGTTCCGGTCGGGACTTGTTGCCCTGTTCTCAGGTGCCCGGCAGAGGATCGGCTATAACCTGCCATACCTGCTGCCGTTTTACACTATCCGTGTGCATCGGCAGAAAGCTGCACATGAGATTGACCGGATCCTCGCGCTGCTCAAACCGCTCCGGCTTGACGTGTCCGGCGATGACCGGTATCCTGTGCTGCAAGCGGGCACGACGGTTCGGAACGACCGGCGGATCGGCATTGCCCCGGGTTCAACGTGGGGAACAAAACAATGGACAGAGGAAGGGTATGCACGGCTGATCCAGCTTCTGCACGGGCAGGGGTATGAGATCGTGCTGATCGGAAGCGAGGCGGACCGGGCGGTTGCCGGGAGGATACAGCGTGCCGCGGAGGTTGCACTCGACAACATGACCGGCAGGACGAATCTGCGCCAGCTCGTTGACCTGCTCGCAGGTCTTCGCCTGCTCATCACCAACGACAACGGTGCAATGCAGGTCGCACAGGCGCTCGATACGCCGATTGCTGCCCTGTTCGGTCCAACGGTACCAGAACAGGGATTTGCCCCTCTTCGTCCCAATACCATGGTCATCGAGAGCAAGGGGCTTTACTGCAGACCGTGTTCAGCGCACGGCCCCATGGAGTGTCCAGAGGGCCATTTTTTGTGCATGAAATCCATCACGCCCGAGGCCGTATTCAAAGCAGTCATACATTTAATGGAGCAACGATGATATGAAAATCCTCATCAGCAGGACGGACAGGATAGGGGACCTGGTGCTTTCAACCCCGGTCTTTGAAGCGGTAAAAAAGCACCGGCCGGATGCCTCGGTCATAGTCATGGCACGCACGGGGGTCATCGATGTGATCAGCGATAACCCCTTTGTCGACGAGTATATCGCCTATGATCCCTCCGGGGCGCACCGGGGACTGCGCGGTCTTCTGCGGCTTGCGCAGGTGCTCAGGGAGAAGCACATCGACGTAGCGGTCGAGCTGTTCATGTCGTTTTATCCAGCACTCGCGGTTTCGCTTGCCGGCATCCGGCGCAGGATCGGACCGGGCTCGCGGGTATACTCGCCGGCAGTGCTGACCGATGTCGTGCACCAGCACCGGCGGAAATCCCTCTATAACGAGGCTGCCTATAATCTCATGCTGCTGCAACCGCTCGGTATCAATGACCTGAACGTACAGCCGCATGTCTATCTGGCCGATAACAAGGACAGCTGCGAGAAATTCCTCCTGCACCAGGGTGTCAAGCCATTCAACTACATCGTCGTGCACCCGGGCATGGGAGGGTCTGCAAAGAACTTGTCCGTGGAAAAATACCGGGACCTGGTCAAGGCACTGATTCAGCGGTACCACCTGCCTGTTGTGTTGACAGGAAGCTATGTGGATCATACGACAGTCAACAGGTTGACCGCGGAACTGGCGGGCGACCCGCTGGTCAAGGACATGTGCTGTGTTCTGTCCATGAACCAGTTGAAGATGGTGTTGTTCTTTGCGGCGGTCGTGATTGCGCCCTCGACAGGCCCCCTGCACATCGCAGCAGCCCTCGGAAGGCCCACGGTGGCACTGTTTTCACCGGTCAAGGCCCAGTCTAAAAACCGGTGGGCGCCGTACTTGCTGAACAACGTGGCCGTGGTGGAGCCTCCTGCCGTGTGTACGCAGCAGTACAGTTGCAATAAAAAATGTTTACACTATGATTGTATGGAGAAAATAACGATAGAAGAGATTTTGGCAAAGGTGGAGGAACTTCGTGCAGTTTAACAATGCAATACGGCTGATCGGACCGCTCAGAAAGCCCCTGAGAAAATACGTGCTGGGCGAGCGGCGGAAGTTTCCGAAACTCATCTCCCTTGAACTCACGAACGCCTGTA
>JAJYYW010000217.1 GCA_021800575.1 bacterium | reverse complement strand
GATCGCTATCCTCAGCGGGAGGATGTTCTCTTCGCGGACGCCTTGATGAACTGGACAAACAACGGGTGCGGGCTGATGGGCCGCGATTTGAATTCCGGGTGGAACTGGCACCCGAGGAACCACGGGTGGTTCTTCAATTCTATGATCTCGACCAGTTTCTTCTCCGGGTTTTCCCCGCTGATCACCATGCCTTTTGCCGTACAGCCCTGCCGATAGTTGTTGTTGAACTCGAACCGGTGCCTGTGCCGCTCGTAGATCGTGTCCTTGCCATAGGCACGCGCCGCGTGGGTGCCGGCCTTGATCCTGCACTCGTAGGCACCCAGCCGCATGGAGCCCCCGAGCTGCTTGTTCACCTTCTGCTCGGGCATCAGGTCGATCACAGGGTTTTTTGTTTTTGTGTCGAACTCACTGCTGTTAGCGTCCTTGATATTGAGCACGTGGCGGGCGAATTCTATCACCGCGATCTGCATGCCAAGGCAGATGCCGAAGTAGGGTATTTTCTTCTCCCGTGCATACTTTGCTGCAAGAATCTTGCCCTCTATCCCCCTGTTACCGAACCCGCCGGGGACGAGGATGCCGTCGACGTTGTTTAAAAACTTCGCCGGGCCCTCCTTTTCTATCTCCTCGGAGTCGATGTACGTGTGGTTGATCCGTACGTTGTTGGCGATGCCTCCGTGTGTCAGCGCCTCGTGCAGGCTTTTGTACGAGTCCCGCAGGTGGACATACTTGCCCACGATACCGATGGTGACCTCCTCCTTGATCCCGGCGGTCCGCTTCGAGAGCGACTCCCATTTCGAAAGGTCGGGTGCACCTGTCCAGATATGGAGCTTCTCGATGATCTTTTCGTCGAGCGCCTCGTTGTGGAATTCCACCGGTACGTCGTAAATAGAATCCACATCGATCGCCGCGATGACCGCATCCTGGTCCACGTCGCTGAACAGGGCAATTTTCGCCTTCAGGTCCTTATCGATGTGCCGGTCCGTCCTGCACAGCAGGATATCGGGCTGTATGCCGATGGCCCGCAGTTCCTTGACAGAATGCTGGGTCGGCTTGGTCTTCAGCTCGCCCGAGCCCTTGATGTACGGCACAAGCGTGAGGTGGACGTAGAGCACGTTCTCGGGACCCACGTCCTTTTTCAACTGCCGTATGGCTTCCAGGAACGGGAGGCTTTCGATGTCGCCGACCGTGCCGCCGATCTCGATGATCGCGATGTCCTTGCCTTTGGCGTTTTCCCGAATGCGGCGCTTGATCTCGTCCGTTATGTGGGGGATCACCTGCACCGTGCCACCGAGGTACTCGCCCTTACGTTCTTTGGTTATGACCGTGTCGTACACCTGTCCCGCGGTGACGTTGTTCGAATGGGTGATACTGATATTGGTGAACCGTTCGTAGTGGCCGAGGTCGAGGTCGGTTTCCGCCCCGTCTTCCGTAACAAACACCTCGCCGTGCTGGTAGGGGTTCATGGTGCCGGGGTCGACGTTGATGTACGGGTCAAGCTTCTGCAGAGTGACATTCAGACCGCGTGCCTGCAGCAGTGCCGCGATGGAGGCTGCCGCGATACCCTTGCCCAGTGACGATACGACGCCGCCCGTTACGAATATAAATTTTGATTTCATGATACCTTCCTTTCTTTTGAAAAAAGAGCCCGTGCCCTTGCCAGATCTTCCGGTGTGTCTATGCCGGCGGGAGGATTACCGGTGACCGCGACCGCAATCCTGTAGCCGTTCTCCAGCAGCCTCAATTGTTCCAGCTTCTCCATCCTCTCGAGCCTGGATTGCTTCATACGGACGAATTCCAGAAGCGTACCACGCCTGAATATATAAATACCGATGTGCCGGTAATGCCCGTTGATCGACTTGACCAGCTCTCCCGCATCGTCCCGGACAAACGGGACCGGGAACCGCGAGAAGTAGAGCGCGTAACCATCCGCGTCGAATACCACTTTGACGATGTTCGGGTTATCAAGCTCGCCGGGTGTCCGGATCTTTGCAGCGAGCGTTACCACCGGGATATCCCTGTCTGCAATCGCTCTCTTGAGTCCCCGGTCAAACACGGCCGGTTTCAAGAAAGGCTCGTCCCCCTGCAGGTTCATGATGATATCACCGTGCACGTCCCGGGCGGCATACGCTATCCGGTCTGAACCGCTGCGGATACCTGCCGGGGTCATCCTGCACTCGCCGCCGAACCGTCTGACCTCCTGCTCGATGCGGCGGTCGTCCGTTGCGACGATGACACGGTCCGCGAACTTCGATGCCGATGCGTTCTCGTAAACGTGCTGGATGATGGTTTTGGTGCCGAGTTTCAAGAGAGGCTTTCCCGGTAAGCGCTTTGAACCGTACCGTGCCGGAATTATGATAACAACTTTGTCCATGGGGTCATATTAAATGCGTGTTCATCACAAGTCAAGAATTGGGAAACCTGTCCGGGCCCGGCCTTGATAATCGCTCTGCAGTGCATAAACTTGTTGCAGTGCATGGCCGGAACATGATTAGATATTTATCATAACGAATAACTATTGAATGAAATTATAGAGTGGAAAAATTGAACGACAGTATCGTAATCTCCTGTGTTATACCTGCATATAATGAAGAGAAAAATATCGCCCGTGTTCTCGATGTTGTCACCGGGTACAGCAGGTTTAACGAAATTCTTGTCCTCGATGACGGATCGACCGATGCAACCACCGCCATTGCGCAATCGTACCGGACAGCGTGCCCCGGTCTGAATGTTATCACGTTTCCCCGGAAGAACGGCAAGGCCGGCGTCATTAAAAAAGGGGTGGACAATGCGCAGGGTGATCTTATCGTGATGCTCGATTCCGATTTGATCGGGCTTACCCATGCGAACATCGATGCCCTGATCCTTCCCGTCGCCCGGCGGGAGGTCGACCAGACCGTGCTCGACAGGGCGGGTGACCGGACCCCTGTCTGGGGCTGGACAAATTGCGCCAAGTACTTCGGTGGAGAACGGGCATTCTGGAAAAAGGATTTTCTCGGGATCGATATACCGGACAACGCGGGCTACCTGCTGGAGATCACCAACAACCTTCACTATATTCAGCTGGGCAAGCGGATCAGGACGATCTTCTGCAGCAACCTCTATACCGTGCACCAGTTCAACAAGATCGACATGATCAACGGTACCAAGAACTATATCAAGATGTCCGTGGACATCCTGAGGTTTGCGACGGTCCGGGGGTTCGTGAAACAGTTTTTTTCAATAGAAAACGGAAACGAAGCCTGGCTGTTCCGGTTCTACCGCGATCATCAGTCCCTGCGTCCGCTGACGGGGACGATCATTATCCTGTTCCACCTGATTGACGGCATTGCGCTGTTCCTCGCGCTCAACCTGCTCAAGATAGCGAAGTTGCCGATCAGGATAGTCCGCCGGTTTGCACAGTAAGCACCGGGTACCGCTTCCCGCGGTGTTGTTTACCCGATCGTCAAGGCACAGGGCTTACTCGTACCGCAGTGCCTCGATTGGATTGAGCTTGGAGGCCTTGGTTGCCGGATACAACCCGAAGAACACGCCCACGGCAAACGAAAAGACGAACGCAACGGTAACCGGCATGATGTTGATGGTTATGGGCATCTTGATAAAAGACCCTGCCGTGAGGCTGAGGACGGAACCGAGAATGATGCCGATGATACCGCCGATGGTACTCAGGGTGACGGCCTCGAGCAGGAATTGAAGCAGGATGTCCCGCCGTTTCGCGCCCACGGCCATGCGTATGCCGATCTCACGGGTCCGCTCGGTCACGGAGACAAGCATGATGTTCATGATGCCGATCCCGCCGACCAGGAGCGATATCCCCGCGATACTGCCGAGAAAGATGGTGAGGATATTCGTGATGTTCATTATGGCTGCCAGCATGTCGGTCGTGTTCCGGATGGTAAAATCGT
>JAJYYW010000216.1 GCA_021800575.1 bacterium | reverse complement strand
CAATCCGCCAAGCCAACCGGCTTACCATCAGTGCCAACGTACTCAAGATCAGTTTTTAAAATAGAGAAGACAAAAAAAGGAATTTTATAAAATTGAAGGTATCAAAGCTTCAAGATCTTTGGTTTCATGCATCATTGGTGTTGCTTTTTAGAATGTTGACTGTGAAAAAGTATGTAGGGTGGGGCATAGTTTTGTCCTTGATGACATCCTGCAGTGTCTATTCGCTTGGGTTACCGAATGCCCTTCAGCCGCCGGGCACCTATTCAGCCGGAAAAGGCGCAGCAGGCGTTCGCCCCTCAGTGCTGTTTCCGGAGGGTGCGGATTTTAAGGTAGGGCTGACCGACAACGTACAATTATCCGGTCTTGCCTGTGCCCAGCAGAGTCAGGTTCAGGACTTTGAAGGCGGCTTGCTGTTCAACATCAGCGGCGAACATAAGCCCGAGGGAAATAATGTAACGGTCATTGCCTTCGGCGGAGGTGCGAATATAGGTCATCATATAAATACCGGCACGACCACGATAGGCCGGGATTACACAGAGACGGACAGCATTTCCGGTCCAACCTATTACATCTATGAAGGATTGTATCCCGGTTTTCAAATAAACAGGCTTTTCGGTATGACGCTTCCGCTGAGGATCTACGAGCTGTTCGGGTACTATCAATACTATCAGGATATAACCGGGAGTAACCCGGCAAACGTGACATCACCGCTTCAGATACAGGGGGCGGCTTTTGTCCCGGAAGTGGATTTCTGCTTCGACTGGGCGCATATCAATGCAACGCTCGGGTTGAGCGTGCCGCTGCAATTTTACGAAAGCTCGACGAATCCCGTCATCGTCTCTTTACTGCCGAATATTTCAGCCGGTGTTTATTACAAATGGTAGGAGGTAATACCATGTTACACTGTGACTGCCGGTGCGCTTCAGATTCAGGGAACTCTGTGACAAACAAGGTCTCTCCGGACGGAGAATCCTCGCTGCAGACACTGTGGTTCTTCAAAACTATCTGTTGACGAACGTTATTGTTATAGGTAATGTATTCAACGAGCATGAAAAAATCATTCAACAGATATTTCATTTGCCTCGGCGCAGCGGGCCTGCTTCTTGCCGGCATGATCGGCGGGTGCGGACCGGTGCGGGTCAGCAAGCAATATCAGAAGTTCAACAGGATTTATGTGGGCTGGCTCGATCTGGACGATCAGGACTGGGTAAAGTACGATTATGCGACACAAGCGGCATGGATACAAGAAATTACTGCCCAGAATGTCAACCTTCAAACGTATACCAGAGAAGATATGAAAGGGCTGCAGGTGATCGGCGCGGATTCAAAGACCTCGTCTGTTCCCTGGAACCCGGACACCCTGGTGATTGAGTTTTCCCATGTATCATTGATCGCGAACCAGCTTCAGTGCGAAATGAGCCTGTACGACGGCGGGACCAGGAAACTGATCAAGAGCGTCGGTGTGCAGCCATGGCCTTTTTCGTTCAATTCCAGCGGCGATAGCTCCAATATGACGATCAGCGGAGAGCTTTCAAATTCAATGCACAACCTTGCGCAGGACATAACGACGTATTTGACAACGGGCCAATAAAAAATACAGTCAATCGAACATGATAGAAAACGCGAACGGACCAAGGCAGGCCTGGCCCGGGTAAAGCAATCCGGCAAAAAGCTTGACCGGCCGTCTGTTGCATCAAGAAGCGCGCTGAAGCGTTAAAGCTGGTCAAGGGTGGTATGAAGGTAAGGGCGGCAGCCCGCAAGCTCAAGGTTGATTATACATGCATATCTCAGTGGATGAACAGCAGATAATCGCTTGACAACTGTCACGAGACACGTTACATATATATTAATGATCAAGACGTTTGCCGACAAACATACTCGTGAACTCTATAGAACCGGTAAATCGAAGCCATTGCCAAGCGATATTGTAAAAAGGGCTTTACGACGTCTGGAATATATTGATTATGCGATGTGTATCGAAGATTTAAGGGTGCCGCCAGGCAATAAATTGGAAAAACTCAGCGGCGACCGTTTAGGCCAACATAGTATAAGGATTAATGATCAATGGAGAATATGTTTCCGCTTTGTTGATGCAGATGCATACGACGTTGAGATAACAGACTATCACTAAAGAAAGGAGGTGTATTATGAGCATGCAGAACATTGGTAGAAGGCAGGTAAAACCGACCCATCCCGGAGAGATGCTGTCAAAGGATTTTATGCCGGACTATGGGCTTACTACTGCAGATCTGGCAAAAAAAATAGGGGTATCCCGACAGACGGTCAACGAGGTACTTCGCAAAAGACGTTCTATCACACCATCTATGGCTTTAAGACTTTCCCGCCTGTTCGGAAACACACCAGAATTTTGGCTGAACGCACAGAGAGCCGTAGACCTCTGGATTGAGCAGAATAAAAACAAGAGAACACTTAAAAAAATAAAAACGCTGAAAGCGGCATGAGAAATAAATCAATAACAGATGTTGTTTACGTGACTGTAAATAGATCACAAACCCTAAAAAATGGTGGTAATAAAAACGGACGTATTTTTTGAGCGGGGAATATTATAACTCTCGTGTTATCTTCATTTATTCCGGCATCATGGCCATTGCGGGCCGGTGTATGGCAAATACTGTGGTCCTTTAGTGATGCCGATACATTGGGTAACGGTGTTATTGTCATAATTAACAGCCCACATATTGCAGGACATATCTATAACAGCGGCGACCGATAAAATAGAATTTGTACTATTATATGTATCAATAAACTATTTAAAAGAAGACAGCTCGGTTGCCGTATGCCCACTTAGATTTACTATCCACACGTTACCGAATGCATTGAAGGCAACGCTTCTCGGCCATAATCCTGCATTATAAGTGCTGACTGTACCGCTCCGTAGAATCAAGTTTAACGAGTCATTTTGTCCGGACGGACAGTTTTTTGCATCCGCAGGCCTGCCGGTTGAAGTCTGCCATTGCAAAATATTGTTGAACATTATATGTTAATATGATATAGTATTAAAAATGATAAAATCATTCAGAGACAAGACCACAGAGGATATATATAATGGTAATAACACCAAAGATGCCAGGGCTATTCCTAAGAGTATATGGGACGTGATTTGTCGAAAATTGGATATGTTAAACGCAATGCAAGATTTAAAAGATATTGCAGTTTCCCGGGGAAACCACCTTGAGAAACTAAAAGGAGAACTGACCGGCTATTTGAGCATGCGTGTTAACGATCAATACAGAATTATTTTTAAGTGGAGACAAGGAAACGTGGAATCATTACAAATCGTGGATTATCATAAATAGGAGGTGCTTGATTATGATACCCAAAAACAGAATACCGGCTCATCCAGGTGAGATACTGTCACTTGAGTTTCTCGGCCCTATGAATATAAGCCAAATTAAGTTGGCAAAAAAGATGAACGTCCCTGTGCAAAGGATAAACACGCTTATAAACGGCAAAAGAGACATGACAGCAGAAACGGCTATATTACTGAGCATGGTATTAGGCACAACACCGGAATTCTGGATGAATCTGCAAACAGCCAGAGATCTTTTCATAGCTAACGGGAACATTAAAAAGAAAAAAGTTGCATGAGACAACCATCCAGGGGTAGTCGCAGTCGAAACCCACAGAACCCCACAGGGTCAGCCCTTGAAATGTGAAATAGGTTGACAGGCTGGTGTAGGATAGGATAAATTAACAATCATGTCCAGACCATAGAGACTCCGGGGTGATAACTGTTTGTATCATATTACCAGCAGGGAGAATGGAAGGAAGAAGATATTTATCAGCACGTCTGATTACTGAGGGAGGACCGACCAATCGCGTTAAAATTTCTGAGATCATGGATGGCATACCCGGCAAGTATAGCAGAGCTCTACCGGATTATTCCGTGATA
>JAJYYW010000215.1 GCA_021800575.1 bacterium | reverse complement strand
TACAAAGCTCCACGAGCACTCCCTTCTTTGTCATTCTGCGCTTGATGAGAGCTTCTGCAGGGACGACACCGATGGAGACACCCGCTATTTCAGCAGTTCCCGCGCAATGATGAGCTTCTGGATTTCGGACGTACCTGCGCCGATCTCGAGCAGCTTTGCGTCCCTGAAGTAGCGCTCGACGTTGTATTCGCGCATGTACCCGTACCCGCCCATAATCTGGATCGCCTCACGCGCGGCCCTGTTCACCATGTCCGAGGCAAACAGCTTTGCGATGGCCGCCTCCCGGGTGATCCGCTTGCCCTGGACCATGAGCTCGATCAGGTGGTACACGTAGTGGCGCGCGACCTCGAGCTTTGATGCCATGACCGCAAGTTTTTCCTGGATGAGCTGAAATTCGGCGATAGCGCTGCCAAACTGCTTTCTCTGTTTCGCGTATGCCGCGGCCTCGTCAAGACAGGCCTGCGCTATGCCGATGCTCGAAAGCGGGGTATACGCGCGCTCGACATCGAGGGACGCGAACATGTCCTTGAACCCGCTGCCTTCCTTACCGAGGAGCTGGTCTTCAGATACCCGCACGTCCTCCAGGACAATCTCCCCGGTCGGCGAACACCTGCCGCCGAGTTTTTTGAACGGTGTGCCGGTCGAAAGTCCCTGCATCCCCCGCTCGAGGATAAACGCACAGCCGCCCTCGGCCTTAATCGAACCGGGCTTTCTCGCAATAACGATAAAGTAATCAGCGATCGGGGCGTTGGTGATAAAGGTCTTCCTGCCGTTGATGAGGTACATACTGCCGTCTTTTTTCCAGGTCGTTGTTATGGAGAGCGCATCCGATCCGGCGTCAGGCTCGGTCAATGCCCAGCAGCCGAGCTTGGTGCCCTTGATGATACCGGGCAGGTAGCGCTGTTTCTGTTCTTCGTTCCCGTGACGCGCAACGTTGTTGGCGAACAGCAGGTCCGATGCGTTCAGGGAAAGGTTGTATCCAAACGATACCCTGCAGTTCTCCTCGTACACGACGGCCTTTGCGTAGTAGTCGGACATGCCGCCGTACTGTTCGGGAAGGTGCGGCCCCACATAACCGAGGTCTGCAGCTCGTTTCAGTACATCCAACGGAAACGCTTCCTGTTCATCGCACTGTGCTGCTCTGGGCGCGAGCTCCCGGAGATTGAACCTGCGCACCTCGTCCCGCAATCTTTTGTATTCTTCTTTATCGGTCAGTATCATTCCTGAACTATCATGGACGATTCCGTATATCAGGACGTTATTTGCAGTCGCCGATGCGTTTGCCCTTGAAATGGTACACCATGTGCATGGCATGCTGGGCACTTTCCGCAGTATCCATGGTCATGCTCCCCTCATAACTGGTACCCTTGCTGTAGGTGATCTCTCCGGTGCTGGTCATGGCATTTTTCCCGGTGCACACCGTCTTCCATGTCACATGGTTTCCGCTCACCTTGTAGTCCTTTATCGTACAATCCTTGTTCTCCTTGGAAACCTGCGGCACTGTTTTTTCCGGCTTCTCGACGTCCTGCTTGGTGATGCACTGCGTATGTGTCATGGGTTTCATGGCAAACGGCATCTGCATGCCCTTCATCTCCATGGACGTTGTGATCTCCCATAACCCGTACTTCATGACCGGCGGGGCGGCAAAACCCGCGGCGGCAAGCAACGTAACAATGATGATGGAACCGAGTACTGTCTTTGTATTCATGACTACCTCCTTTATGAGCGAGCATACATGAAAAGGGAAGCAAGGGCAACGACGTTGTCTTTTATTGTGATCCCGTTTTTGTGTCATCCTGCGACTGCGAAATTATTTCTTTTTTTTACGATAAATCCTTCCCGCAGGAGCTGGGTGAGAATTGGCCTGATGTTCATGGGTTCAAGCCCGAGTACGCGCGCTATTCCGGTTTCAGTCGCGGGATTTTTTACAAGCTCCCTGAGCACCTTTCCCCTCATCTGCCGGTTCGAGCCCTGAAAAGGAGATTGCTTCTGATACCCGGCACCTCTCTTGTTGAGCTCCGGGAACCTGCGCTTGAGGTACACGCCGTAGTCCATCAGTGCGGAGTACCATATCCTCGGGCTGCGTTTGTACAGTGTTGTTTCTACCAGCGGAAGGATCTCGGAATCACTGACATTGCTGCGGCGTTTGAAAAAGAAAGAGAGAAAGACCCTGCGGATATTCGTCTCGATGAACACGGACGGCTTGTTGAAGGCAAAGGCGCGGACCGCTGAAGCGGTTGCCCTGCCGATACCCGGAAGGGTTGCGAGCGTATCGACATCATCGGGCAAAGCGCCGTTGAAATCGCGCATCACCCGCAGGGCTGTTTCTCTCAGTGCGAGGGCGCGCCGGTTATACCCCATGCCCTGCCACACCTTCAGTACCTCATGGAGATCTGCGCGTGCGAGAGAAGCAAAATCCGGGAATGCAGTGAGAAACTGTGCGTATTTTGTGACGACCCTTTCCACCTGTGTCTGCTGAAGCATGACCTCGGACACGAGGATACGGTAGGGATCGTGCGTTTTGCGCCACGGCAGGACCCTGCCGTTATTTCTATAGTACCGGAGTATGGCGGATTGAAATTGTCGTATGCGGGCGAGAGACGGATTGGTGTGCTTCACGAGTCAACCCTGTCCGGGACTGGCCTGTCTGTCAATACGGAGAAAACCGTAACAGATGCCGGCATTAAAAGCGTGTTCAAAATTTTGGTATTTGTGCAGTAACTATGCCGGTCGTTGGATCGTATTCATACGGCATCCCGCCGATTGGTTCGGGCAACTGCGGAAGAATACCGGTTTCAACGAGCTGAGAGAGCGCCGATGGCAACAGATGAAAGCGCTTTTTATATGCCTGAACCGCCTGATTCAGAGTATCAACATTTATTTTCTGTGTCAGCACGGCGATATTATGCCGTGCAGAAGACCGGATAAATTCATTATCGGACATCTTTGCCATTGCCTCCCACATCTGTATCCCCTGTTGTGGCGATGCGAACTTGCCCAGTGCGTATGGTGCAAAGGTTTTATACATGTCCGGCATGCCCGGTAACGTATTGGCAAGGCTGAAATACTTGTAGGCGTTCGCATAATCATGTTTCATATAATATATAAAGCCAAGTTCAAATGCCGGCTTCCAGTTTTCCGGATTATTCTTTATTCCTTTTTCAGCAAGTTCGATACCTTCTTTTTTGTCGTTCCCATATATTACAAGAAAAAAAGAGCCAAAATTATATGCATTAATAAATCGAGGATCAAGCGATGTGGTGATATCGAGGATATGGTAAAGGTAGGGGTACTGGTTGTCTGACATCAGGTGCTGGCCGATGTATTGAACGGACCTTAACCAGAAGATATCTGCAAGGAGGTTGTTGTATCCAAACGCTATATTTTTTATAAAGCTTGTCTTCGGAAAGTAGAACAGCTCGGGTATCGGGTTGGCGTTTACCGGGGATGTCCGGTCTATGTCCTTTCCAAGGGGGTAGAGGGAAAAGACCAGCAGAAGAAGGATTAAAGCAAGCATGAAAGTTTTAGCGATGCGGTTCATTGTGCATGCCTGCTTTTCGTGTACCAGTGACTGCGTTCCACCTTGAACGGAGAAGGACACCCTCCATCTTTAGAGATTGCTTCGTCGCATCCGCTCCTCGCAATGACCCGGTCATACCTGTCATTGCGAGCGTTAGCGAAGCAATCCCTCTGTCTATCCCTATAATTCATCATACAAATCATTCCATTCTCTATTTTTACTTTTAACTCAACTACTACCGCCTTGAAGGCGGTAGGTTTGTAGGATCGTCAATTTGAAATTGACTATCGTCCACGATCTGTTCACCCTCTTGGTTTTTTATATACTCCTGTATCATTTCATCCGTAATTGTTCCCGAGCTGACGGCAAGATATCCTCGTGCCCAAAGATGGCGTC
>JAJYYW010000214.1:708-3923 GCA_021800575.1 bacterium | reverse complement strand
GCATCGGCATGCTGGTGCGCGCCGGCGCGACCAACGCGGCGATGGTATCCGCGCTCGGCGTCAATATCCGGCGTCTGTTCATGATCGTGTTCGGCTTCGGCATTGCCTATGGCATACCGGTGTTTTCATGGCTTGCCGGGCTTCCGGTTATCAAGGCAGGCTCGAGTGCACGGTATGCCTTCCTTATGGAGTTTGGACTGAGCGCACTGTCTGCATTCGGCCTCAATGCAATAACAAGCTATCCGGAAGAAAAGCTACAAGGTCATAGGAAAAATACAAAGGTTTTCATAGTTGCGGGTATCGTATCCATGCTCGCCGTCCTGCTGTACCGGGTGGCCCGCAGTAATATAGGACTTGCAGCAGGTCTTTTCACGACGATCAGCTTCAGCGGCAGACTGGCATGGCTTACTCCGGAACGGCTCGGCTTTATCGTGATACAAATTGTCATTGCACTCCTGTTTGTAACGAGTAGTGTCTGGTTCATACGGAATGCGCACCGGAAAAGCCTCGATCGAAGGCTGGTCTACGGAGGGCTGATCCTGCTGACGGTAGTCGACCTGTTTATTTTCGGCATAGGCTACAACCCTGATGTTCCGGCGAAAGATTTTTATCCGAAGACGCCGTTGATCGACCGGCTCCTGACGCTGGATACGAAAAATTACACCTTCTTTGCCCCGGGGAATACAATACCTGCGGACATTGCCGTGATCTATCACCTCCGGGATTTTCGGGGATACGATATGATTGTATCGGAACGGTATCAGCGCTTTATCGATCTCTTGTTTCCGGGAACGAATCCGGTCCTTGGGGTGGGCGGGTGGCTCTGGTGGAAAGACCTGCCGGAACCGGTTCTTGCCAGCGTTGCAGGAATAAAATATTTCGTACTTCCTGCCGGGGCTGATCCGAACAGGCAAGGCAATTATTTCACGATGACAGGTGACTATGGTGCTCTCGCACTCTGGGACAATACGCTTGCCAGACCCATTGCTTATGCCGCTTCGCGCGTTATCCCTTCGGCCAGTGGCGCTGGTACTTTGCGGCTCCTGTCTGGTTTTACCGTTTCCGATATCGGCACTGCTGTCGTTCAGGACCTGCACGAGTACCATGATTACACGCCGGACTCGGTGCATATCACGATGATGACCGATACACCAGGCCGGTACAGGTTCCTGGTCAATGCGCGGTCGGACGGGTTCCTGGTATTCAACCAACCCCTATATCCCGGCTGGCATGCCGAGCGCAATGGTAAACCTCTGCATGTGTATACGGTCAATTATCTGTTCCAGGGGGTCAAGCTGGTACCCGGCACCTATACCATTGAATTTGACTATATGCCCAGGGTGTTTGTCATCGGTGCTGCATTGTCCATTATAACTGCACTATTCATGCTCGTGTCAGGTTTCGTATTAAAGGTTTATTGACATTTAAAACAATCCTGCTATTCTAATAATTATAATATATTTAGCAGGGTTAAATTACATGTACATTGAGAGAGAATTAGAACACAAAATAAAAAATTACATGTCAGTGCCCGAGATTATTGCCATTGTCGGTGCACGGCAGGTAGGTAAAACGACGTTACTGAGACATATACAGGAAAACATCAAAAATTCCTCGTATATAACATTTGAAGATATAGAAACGAGGAACCTGTTTGACAGGGACATAAAATCGTTCATAGAGCTTTACATAAAGCCATTCAACGCTATTTTTATAGATGAATTCCAGTATGCCAAAAACGGGGGACAGACCTTAAAATTTATTTATGATACGGTAAAAGGCAAAAAAATTTATATTTCCGGATCTTCCGTACTCGATCTCACCGTAACAGCAGTAAAATATTTAGTCGGCAGGATATTATCGTTTACCTTGTACCCCTTCACCTTTAATGAATATTTGAGTTACAGGAATAAAGTACTTTACCAGTATTACCGAAAAAAAGGCGGAAAAAAATTGGATGATGTACTCATGAAACAGCTTACCGCTATCATGAATGATTTTATTATATATGGTGGTTACCCAAGAGTTATTCTTGCCAAAAGTAAGCAGGAGAAACAGGATATTTTGAAAAATATCTTTAACATATACCTTCTCAAGGATGCTCGCGATATTGTTGGGTTAATGGATGATTATAAGATGTTAAATCTTGTGAAAGCATTGTCCTTACAAATCGGAAATATGATTTCGTATGAAGAACTTTCAACAATCAGCGGGTACAAGACAGCATCTCTCAAAGGGTATTTGAATTTATTGAGTAAAACCTATGTTGTTCATTTATTAAAACCTTTCTTTACAAACAAGAGGGTAGAGCTGGTAAAAAATCCAAAGGTGTATTTTTACGATTCTGGATTAAGAAATTCAATTATCAATGATTTCAAAGAAATAGATTCGCGGCAGGATAAAGGCGCTTTATACGAGAACTTTATCTTTAGCGAATTAATCAAAAAGAACCTCAATTTAAAATACTGGCGAACAAAAGCAAAAGCAGAAGTAGACTTTATTGTTGAAGACAGATTGCCGGTTGAGGTTAAATCCATGTTATCAAAACCAGTCACCGGAAGATCGTTGTCCAGTTACATAGAAAAATATCGTCCGGAAGCAGCTTATGTATTTAATCAAAATATAATCTCTACCTCAACGGTGAACAAAACTATTGTTCATTTTTTATATCACTTTTACAGCAACGCTATTTCTTAAAAAGCTGGTCTGCGAGTTTGGCGGCCTTTGACTTTTCAGATGTTGCACCTGGCTGGCTGTCTTTGAATCTGAAATATTCGCACCTGTTTTCCCGGTCCTTTTCAAGCACCCTTTCTGCGGAGGACTCTTTGCAGTCATTGTATGCGCCCGGCGCATAGAAGGAACAGTTCATGCAGACATGCAGCGGACTGCTGCACCGGGGACACTCGTCCCTGAAACCGATACGCTGCTCGATATTGAGGGTTTTACCGCAGCTATGACATAGGTACATATATCACCTCGATATTATCGTAAACCCGAAACAACCGTTGAGCAAGGCTTATTTCTGTTTTTTTCTAAAGGCGATCAGGTAAAAACCGATAAGACTGATAATGCCGATGATCGACAATAGTATACCGTATTTAAAGCTCGAAGGATTATAGTTAAGCTCTATGATATGCGTACCTTGCGTCAGCCATAAACCCTGAAACGCATAATCTGCTCTTATGATGTGAGTCTTTTTCCCGTCAACTCGGGCA
>JAJYYW010000214.1:0-698 GCA_021800575.1 bacterium | reverse complement strand
GAACAGGCCGGGCTGGGACGTTGTGCAGGTGAGCTTTATATGCCCGGGAGTATATTTGATAAACTGTACGGTATAGGTTCCCTGCGTACTTGACGTCAGGGGTATGCTCTGGATATCTTTTTGAAACACGATAGCAACATGGTTGAGCTGTCCGGAATATGTACTGATCATGTCCAATGCCTGCTGTTGCCCGTTTGCAACTGCGTAGTTATAGATCATGAACGCCCTGTTAAAGGCGGAAAGATTTTTATAGAGGATGAATCCGTTATATTCTGCTACAGGCTGAAATATATTGGTTAAATTGGACAGGTCGTAGCCGCTCTTCACAATTATGTATTTTACGTTGGTCAGGTTTAATGCATCACTTTCACGGATATACGAAAAAATGCTGTTATACCAATTTACACCCAGAGAATCATAGTTCCGAATATCTTCGATCTCATAAAATGTATTGATATTGGCCGGGTAGGCAATGGGCAGCGTATTGCTGATTAGTGCCGTGACCCTGAATGGAGCGCCCGGCGTTGTGCGGAGAAGAGAGAAGATTTTATTGTTCGGGAAAAAGTAAGCTGGCTTTATTGAAGGTTCGATAAATATCATGGGTACAGCCGTCTGTGCGTAGATGAGGATGCCCAGCGTAACGAGTAACCATGTTTTATTTTTAATCTTTAAAATCCATACAGTTAAAATCATGATAC
>JAJYYW010000213.1 GCA_021800575.1 bacterium | reverse complement strand
GCGTCCTGTTCGCAGTCAATACCGGGTTCCGGGGACAAACACTGTCCAACGTCATCAATCAGGCAGGGCTCTCCCTCCTGATAACCAATGCGCATTCCACCGGCGAGATCACGGCGATCATTCCGGACATTGCACCGTTGACCGGCCGGGACATCTTTATGGCAGGCAGTGCGGAGGAAGCAGCAAAAGAAGGATTTTCAAACCTCGATGCGTCGATCGCTGAAGCGCACAAGGCTGCTCCCGCGCGCAGCCATCCGCCGATGGATAACACTGCCCCCGTGCTTGTGATCTACACCTCGGGTACCACCGGTATGCCCAAAGGCGTGCCCATCTCGCACCTCAAAATGATCGGAGCGGGATGGGTGGTACAATCATCCGTGCATCTGGGCCGCACGGACCTTGGCTACATCTGCATGCCCCTGTTCCACTCCAATGCGTGGTACATCGGCATACTGCCGGCACTGATCGGGGGATCGGGCTTCGTGCTGAAACGGCGTTTCAGCGCAAGTGCATTCGAGGACGACATCCTGAAGTACGGCGTGACCTACATGAACTATGTGGGTCAGCCCTTCCATTATATTCTGAGTGCGCTGGAGAAGAAGTATGGCAGCGGGGAGGCCGTCGAAAAGGCACTCGCGCAGAACCCGAAAAACCGTTTCAGGATCGCCTATGGAAACGGTGCACCGTCCGTCGACCGTATCAAGCTGATGCGGTACCTGGGCATGGAGCACATCTACGAAATCTATGGTTCCACCGAAGCGGTTATCACTACGGCAAACAAGCCCGGAGACCCCGTTGACAGCGTGGGCAAGGTGCCGGATGACGTCGTAATACTCGACGAGGAGGAACGGATCTGCCCGCCGGGCAAGACCGACGAAAACGGGCGTCTGTTGAACTACGCAGAGGCAGTCGGCGAGATCGCAAAGAAGTTAAACGGCGGGACCCTGCGGTTCGACGGTTACTTCGATAACGACGATGCCACCAGCAAGAAGTTCCGCGATGGGTATTACCACTCGGGCGACCTCGGGCACATCCGCATCATCGACGGGCAGCGCTATCTCTATTTCAACGGCCGCACGGACGACTGGATCCGCAAGGACGGCGAGAACTTCTCTGCAGAGAATGTGGTCGATTATGCGGCAAAGCTGCCGGGAGGCAGACTGGCCATTGCCTACGGGGTGCCGTGCGAAGTGTCGGACGAAAAGGTGATGGTAACACTCCAGCTGAGGGACGGCAACGCGTTTGACCCGAAGCAGGCGTTCGACTGGTTCACGCAGCAGCAGAAAACAGGCGGCATGGACCCGAAGTGGTTCCCGGACTACGTCCGCATCATCGGTGCGTTCAACCTGACCGACACCCAGAAGATAGTCGTACGTCCGTTCAAGCAGGCACATTTCAATATCGAAAAACACCCGGACATGGAGGTCTACTTCAAACAGCGCGGAGACAACGCATACCGCAGGCTGACCCCTGAGCATTACCAGGCGGTCAAAGCCGAGTTCGCGAAAAACGGTCGCCTCTCCCTACTGGAGCAGTAGCGGTCTTCTTCTCCTGAATCCTCCCACCGTACTCCATCGTTGCCGAACGGATGGCTGTACCCAGGACCGGGCAGTGAAGCTCCTCAGACAATCCACGCGATACGCGCACGGCAGACTTCTCTGCCGTCGCCCTCCCGCACGATACTGTTGAGGTAGGTGGTGTCCGAGATCTTCTGCGCAAGAACCTTCAGGCGGTCGCCGTACAGCGCCTCGGAAATAAAGCTTATCTCCATTTTTTTTACCGCGGCCCTGTCGAGCATACCGATCGGGTAGCTGTCCATGACCCACTCGATGTACTTGCCGTTGTTCACATGATGGTTCCTGTCAAGACCGCTGTACTTCACCTGCAGTGCATACGAAACCTCCCCTGCTGCAAGCTCGGGCAGCTTTTCCGGCACGCGGTCGATTGCCTTTTTATCGGCATGCACGGTCCACCGTTTTGCGGCCTCCGCAGGACGCAGGACCCTGCGCGCCACCGCATCGACAACCACCCAGGAGGTCACACCCCGCATGAACGTCCTGCCGCCGGGGCCGTGGATCACAAAGTCCCGTATGAAGAAAAGCCGGTCGACGCCCCGCGACCACGTGTCTACGGTAATAGCCGCCCCGATCCCGGGGAGTTCATCCACCTCGATCTCCATGCGTGAGAGCATCCAGATGTTGTTGTCCGGCAGGACCTTGCCGAGACGCAGGTCGACCTGTTCTGCATGGTTGTAGGCTGCTTCCTGAAAATAGTTGTAGATGGCGGAGAAGGTCGCTTTCTTCTTTGCGTCGGTTTCGAAGACCTTGATAGTATTCGTTTCTTTCCAGACAAGCAGATCCTTGGTTTCCATATACCCTCCCTGAACACTCCTCTGCAAAAACTACTCTACCTGCCGCCCTGTGACAAGATGTGCAGTCACCCGAAGGGACAGCGTGCGGCTGAATTCCGCCACACGGAGGCTTAATACGACATCCTCCCTTCGATCATATCGAGCTGGGCTAGTGCCGTGAGATAGCTGTACTTCGCCTTGATATAGTTGAGCTGCGCCTCCCGAAGGCCGACGTTTGCATTGAGTACGTCAGAGTTGATGGCCGTACCTACCCGGTATTGTTCTTCGGCGGTGGACTCGGCTTGCTGTGCCGTCGCCAGGGTGTCCTCGGACGCCTTCAGTTCCTCCTGAGCGACCAGGGCGCTGGAGTACGCGGCCTGCACAGCGACTGCAATGTTGTCCTTCACCTGGGACTTTACGGATACAAGTTTGTCGTAGTTTGCATCCGCTTCCCGCACCCTACCCACCGTTGCACCGCCGCTGAACAGGGGAACTGCAAGCACCAGTGCAGCCTGGTAGACAGGCATCCATGCACCCGACAGGTTGTTCGTTAGCCAGTCGTAGTTTGCGGTCAGTGCGAGCGTTGGCGAAAACATCCCTTTCGATGCCGCCCTGAGTGCCTTCGAGGCCTCGATCTGCCGGTCCATGGCCTTTATCTGGGGGTTGTTCTTTTCGGCGCCGGTCTGCAGATCGGACACACTTGCCGGAAGCCCGGGCAGAGCTATGTCCGGGTCGCCGCACAGTTCGCCGGTGAAGGCCACGCCGATGAGGTTTTTCAGGTTGAGCTCTGCGAGCTGAATGGTGTTTTCAGCAGAGAGGATCTGCGGCCTGAGGTTCGAGAGACTCACCTTTGCATTCAGCACATCCAGTTCCGATACACTGCCTGCATCGAACCTGCTTTTTGCATTCCTGTACTGTTCTTCCGCAAGGCTGATGGAATGCCGGATGACGCCGACCGAGTCCTGCGCGAGCAAAAGGTTGTAGTACGCTGCCTTGACCTTATACACCGTGTCCAGCCGCGTTGACTGTTCGGTATACGAGGCCGACCGGTACAGCTCCTTTGACGCGCTGTAGTTGTTCCAGAGCATGCCTCCGGCGAACAGCGTCCAGGATGCGTTCAATCCGGCATTGTACTCGTACGTAGAATCGAGTTTTGCGTTGATGGTCTCCGGCGGAAAACTCGGACCGAACGAATTCGCCGGAATGTTGATCTGAGGCACCTCGTGCGCAAAGATGTACATCGCCGAGGCGGTCACGCTCGGCATAAACCCCGCCCTGGCCTGGATGATCCTCGAGTCCGCCGCCCGGGTGTCCTGTACGGACTGGCGGATACCCGGGTTATGGCCCAGGGCGAGCCTGACCGCCTCGCCGACGCTGATCTGCTCGCACGATTGCCCGCAGTATGCGGCGGGTGCCGTGAGAGCAGCCGCAATCACCACCATGACCGTTGTCCTTCTCATCTTCATCATCCTACCTCCTTCTCGCACGGGCCCTTCCTGCATTTGTATCGATCCCCACTGCCGGCGTACGTCCTGTTTCCTCTTCACCCGTACACCGGACGTCCCGAAGGACCGCCCCATGA
>JAJYYW010000212.1 GCA_021800575.1 bacterium | reverse complement strand
CTGGAACATGGACGAGGCAGTGGCGACCTACACTCAAAAGCTGGGGCTGTCCCTCTCGTCCCGGCAGCAGGTAGAATCGGAGAAGGTCGAAATAGCGGTCCTGTCAGCAGACAATGCGCACATCGAGCTCGTCAGGCCCCTTGAGGAAACGAGCGGCGTGGCCAAATTCCTTGCAAAAAAGGGCGAAGGCCTGCACCACATCTGTCTTGAAGTCGACGACCTCGACACCTTGATACAGTCGCTCCAGGCCTCGGGCATAGGCCTGATCGATACGAAGCCCCACACCGGCTACAAAGGCAACCGGGCGGTATTTCTCCGTCCCTCGTCCGCACACGGTGTGTTGATCGAATTCTACGAAAAGCAGGGTGCTACAGCTCCCGGTTCAAAGCACTGACGAGATCGGTGAGTTCCCTGATATTGAATGGCTTGGTAAATATCCTGACTATCCGCATCGCACCGATTTCCTTCTCCGCGTAAACCAGCGGAAGCGACGTCATCAGGATGACGTCGTCGGCGTCCTGAGCCCCCGTTGCCACAAGCTCCCGGACCCCCTCAGGCGTAACTACCTCCAGATCGAGGATGAAGATGCACGGTCTGGGCTCCTGTGCAGTCTTTAAATCCTTCAATGCATCCTGCAGGCTGGCGTACGACCTGACTGAACTGGAGTAACCGGACAACAGCTTCATGCAGGATAGATTGACGAGTTCGCAGTCATCGATAATGACAATATCCCGTTTCATGTCTGCCCATTCTTATGCAAACATCATGCCAGAACAGGGTATTCCGGGGATATTTTTAAAGGTCTATTGGATTTTAAGCGCGTTTTCTGTTGTAAAGCTTGACCAGGACGATAATGATCACAAAGACGCCGAGCGAGAACAGCCCGTCGCCGATGGTAAAGCCGTAGAGTCCGGCATACTGAAGTAGGTGGTTCACCAGTGCCATGATTAGAAAAGACCTCTTTCTTTCTATAGAGCCTTTTCCACGCTTATGCAATACATTTTTCGTACCGGCGGCGCCAATGGTGGACAGAGCCGCGAAAATGATCTAAGGGAACTGCATGAAGATGAATGAAGTTTTATCGCTGTACAGAATAAAACTGGGTTTTGTTTTTGCGCTGTTGTTTCTCGTCCTGGCAAAACCCACGGTCATAGGTATGACCATCGGCTTACCGGTCGGCATCATGGGCCTCCTCATCCGTTTGTGGGCCTCGGGGTACATCAAAAAGAACAAGGAGCTGTCCGTCGACGGCCCGTATTCGTACACCCGCAACCCGCTGTACCTCGGCAGTTTTTTTGCGGGCCTCGGAGCGGCCATCATGGGGAGCTGTCTTATCTTTCTTGTCATTTTCCTTGTCGGGTTTTATGTCGTGTACGCGGGCGTCATCAAGGAAGAAGAAAAACGGCTCGTCGAACTGTTTGGTGAATCGTTCCTCGACTATAAATCGAAGGTCCCCGCCTTCTTTCCCCTGCTCAAGCCAGTCAGGGTATCAAAGGATTTCGACCTCAGGCTTGTGGTCAAACACGAGGAATACAACGCGTGGCTTGGATTTGCGGCAATGGTTGTTATATTATATCTCAAATATCATTTTCATATACTATACCTATGTCCACTATGAAAAAACGTGCCCTGGCATATACCATTATAGCGGTATCATTCCTGTTCAATCTTTATTATATAAAGACGACCCACCTCCTCCTGTCGCCTGACGAGGCGTACTACTGGGACTGGGCGCGGCACCCGGAACTGAGCTACCTCGATATGGGTCCGATGATCTCGTGGATCAACATGCTGATGATACACCTGTTCGGGTCCACGGCCTTTGCACTGCGCATGGGAGCGAACATCTTTTCAACCGTCACGGCCCTCGTGTTCTTTGAAATCGGCAACCGCTTCTTTTCCCCCACCACCGGCCTGCTCGCAACCCTGCTGTACATCCTGAACCCCCTGGTGTCCGCGGGTGCGTTCATCGAAACCTACTATGTACCTCAGATCCTGTTCATGACCATCCTGCTGTTCCTGCTGTTCGAGCTCAATGCAACACAAAAGCCGCGGCTCTGGTACCTTATCGGGTTCGTCCTCGGACTCGGAATCCTGAGCCATCATATGTTTTTCTTTTTCAGCCTCGAGGTCGTGCTCTTTGTCCTTATCTCGAACGCAAACCGCCACTGGCTGGCGCATAAAGAACCGTACCTCGGCGCCGTGATAACCGTTCTCACCGCAAGCCCCGTGTTCATATGGAACCTGATGCACGGGCTGGCCATGTTCAAACGGGCACTGTCGCTGATGCCGTCGCACTACAACCCCTGGTTCGTTTTCGCCAATTTCTTCTTCGGCAACATGGGGCTCGAGACCCCGTTCGTTTTCATCCTCCTGTTGTACACCATGGTCTACTCGATACGCCGGGGATTGCTCCAGCACGATGAGCGGTTCAACGTGATCCTGGCGACATCCCTGCCGACCTTCGCGTTTATCACATTCCTCGCCTTCAGGGGCAGGGCCGAGGTCAACTGGCCGGCTGCCGGATTCATCGCGCCGTTCATCGGCGGCGTCTACCTGCTCGAGGAGTCGTACAACCGCGGGCATGCAAAGCTTGTCAAGACCGCGTACGTCCTCATGTTTATCACGATCCTCCCGGTCCTCTACTTCGAACACTACCCGGGTTGGCTGTACAGGAAGTTCAACATCCCTCCCCAGAATCAATTTACCACCAGGCTCAGGGGATGGACACGGCTTGCACACCAGGTGGAAACATATTACAAACCCGGGGACATCCTCGGTGCGACGGATTATGGCGTTACCGCAGAACTCGCGTTTTACCTGAAGGGCCAGCCGCAGGTGTATTACCTGCCGACAGACGCAACATCAAAGAATGCTTACGTGTTCTTCCAAAACAGGAAACCGTTGATAGGAAAAAATTTCATCATTGTTGACCGGGGCGACGGTATACTCAACAGCGAAACCAATTCCCTGTTTGCCCGTGTTCAGAAACTGGACGTGTTCAGACTTACGGACAAGGCGACCGGAGTCACGTGGCACCGTTTTACCATCTACAAAGGGTATGATTTTAAAGGGTACGAATGACTGATGAGATAACCCTCATACAGGAAGAACTCAGGGCAAGCGCCGAACTGAAACTCAGGCTCGTTGAAACGCACGCTGCCTTGATCCAGAAAACTGCGGACATCATTTACCAGGCCGTGAGCAGGGGGTCCACGCTGTTTTTGTTCGGCAACGGAGGCTCGGCGGCGGACGCCCAGCACCTCGCTGCGGAATTCGTCAACCGGTTCAGGATAGAGCGCCGCCCTCTTCCGGCGATTGCTCTCTCCACGGACACCTCGGTACTCACGAGCATCGGTAACGATTATTCGTTTGACGACATTTTTTCGAAGCAGGTTATGGCGCTCGGAAAACCGGGTGACGTGGCCCTAGGCATCACCACCTCGGGAAACTCCCCCAACATCCTGAAGGCATTCGGTGCGGCGCGGGACAAAGGCATGTTTACCATCGGCCTGCTCGGCAAGGACGGCGGCAAGGCCCGCTCCCTGGTTGACCTCGCCCTCATCATCGATCATCCGGACACACCCCGCATCCAGGAGTCCCATATCACCATCGGGCACATCATCTGTTCCCTCATTGATCGCAGGATCAAGAGCCTGCAGGCATGAATGTATTCGTTGCAGGCGGCACAGGGTACATCGGCAACTACATCATCGATCAGCTTCTCAAGGACGGTCACCGCGTGCGGGCACTTGTCCGCAAAGGGTCCGGGCCAAAACTCCGCAGTACCTCCGTGGAGGCGATCCCGGGAGACCTGTCCGATCCCGGTTCGCTCAACAACGCACTGGAAGGGTGTTCTGCGGTCATCTATGGCGTCGGCCTGATCCGTGAATTCCCCGCACAGGGCATTACCTTTGAGCTCGCCCACGTGACC
>JAJYYW010000211.1 GCA_021800575.1 bacterium | reverse complement strand
CTTGAGCCCCTCCACGGCGGCTGCGATTGCCTCATCGAGCAATCCTCCCTTGCGGTACGCTTCGCTCAGAATCGCAAAGACAGGGGATTTCGGGTCCTTGCGCAGGATCTGCATGTGGCGCTCGATCTCCGGTGATATGACAAAAGTATTTGGTTTTTTCTCTTGCTGGGGCTGGCCCTTTTCTTCCATACACTCATTAAAATCACAAGCATGACCGAGTGTCAAGAAGGCATGGGATGCCGGCGCCATGATGAATGACCGCGCTGCATGCCCGTGGACATCCCGGGATTAACCGGCGCATGCTTCGGGTGGGAGGATGGCAGGGCATACCCCGGAGTCTTGACTTTTCTGTTTTTATAAAATACAAAAATAAGTTCCATAAAGCGGAGTAAAAATGTTTGAGTTCATTCAGGAGAAGATTACAAAACTGTTCGATAAACTGTCGAAACGGGGATTGCTTTCGGAACAAGACATCGACGATGCCCTCAAAGACGTCAGGATAGCCCTGCTCGAAGCGGATGTTCATTACCGTGTCGTCAAGGAACTGCTTGAAAGCGTCAAACAAAAGGTCATGGGCGAAGAATTATCAAAAAGCATCAATCCCTCGCAGTATTTGCTCAGGGTGCTGAAGACCGAGCTGATAGGGATCATGGGAGCACCGGCGGCCGTCAAGATCAGCGGCACCGGTGACATTGTCATGCTCCTTGGTCTTCAGGGCACGGGTAAAACAACAACGGCAGTCAAACTCGCGAAGTATATGCGGGACAAACGCGGGCTCAAGCCCTATCTCGTGTCCATTGATTTCACGAGGCCCGCTGCCCAGGAGCAGCTGATCACCCTTGCAAAGGCGCACGGCTTCCCGGTCAACGAGGATGTTTCCGCAAAGGGTATAGGAGCGCTCGACGATATACGGCTTGTTTCGGCGCGCCAGGGATGCGATTTTATCATCGTAGATACGGCGGGAAGGCTGCATATCGATACAGATCTCGTCAACGAGCTCAAACAGGTAAAGCACGCTCTCCATCCCGCCCAGACCATCCTGGTCATCGATTCGATGATGGGACACGATGTGCTCAAGATGGCCGAGGGGTTTCAGCAGGGGGTCGGGTATGACGGCGCCATTTTTACGAAGTTCGAAGGCGATTCGAGGGGTGGGGCGGTTCTCTCCTTCAGAAAGATTATCAACAAGCCGATTTATTATGTCGGTGTGGGCGAGGCGGTTTCGGCCCTCGAACCGTTTGAGCCGGAGCGCATGGTTGCCCGCATCGTGGGCAGCGGCGATGTGGAAGGACTCGTTGAAAAAATGTCGGAAGTTGTTACCGGCGAAGACGTCCGGCATGCGCAGCGACTGGCAAAGGGAAAATTTACGTTCCCGGACTTCATACAACAGCTGAAGATGATGAAGCGGCTGGGTCCGGTGGAATCGTTGTTCGACATGGTCCCCGGTTTCGGGAAGTTGAAAAAGAATGTACGGACGGATACGCTCAAGCAGGATATGAAGGTGTATGAGGCCATCATCAGTTCCATGACCGACCAGGAACGGCGCAACCCCGACATCCTGAACGGAAAGAGGCGGCAGAGAATAGCACAGGGGAGCGGTACGAAACCCGAGGATGTAAACAGGCTCATCAAACGTTTCTATGAATCACAGCGTATGATGGACATTCTGCAAAAAGGTGGTATAAAAGGAATACAAAGATTTCTACAGTAGGAATGGAGGAAAAAGCATGATTGCAATAAGACTCAAGAAATTCGGCAGAAAACATATTCAACAGTACAGAATTGTCGTTGAAGATTCGCGGTATACGGCAGGCGGCAGGGTGCTTGAGGTGCTGGGGAATTTTACCCCGAAATCAGACCCCTATAAGTTCACGATCGACGCCGAGAAGGTCAAACAGTGGGTCGGAAAAGGTGCCCAGCTCTCTTCCCGGGTCAGGAGTTTACTGGAAGCGCAAAAGATCCTATGACGGAGGTTGTCTATGAAGGACCTGGTGGAAAGTATAGCAAAGCAGCTTGTCGATAACCCGGACAAGGTTGAGGTGAAGCTCATCGAAAGCGAGCATACATCGGTCATCGAACTCAGGGTTGATAAGGAAGACATGGGCAAGGTGATCGGCAAGGAAGGCAGGACGGCAAAGGCCATGCGGACCATTCTGAGTGCCGCGGGCAATAAGCTGAAGAAGAAGTTCGTACTGGAAATCCTGGATTAACCGCGGTACAAAATCCGGCGCAGGTACGGGTGTGTTGATCTATGCTTCATTTTAAGATACTGACTATTTTTCCGAAATATTTTGCGTCGCCGTTCATGGACGGCCTGTTAAAGCAGGCGATCGAGAACGGCGTCCTCAGGATCGATGTGCAGGATATCCGTGAATTTACGCGGGATAAACACAGGACCGTGGACGATACGCCGTACGGGGGCGGCGCTGGTATGGTGATGAAGCCGGAACCCATCGTCTTTGCCATCAAACAGGCTGTCGCGGATGCAAAGGCCTCCACGGTCATCGTATTTTCCCCCAAGGGAAAGAAATTCGATCAGGCGGCGGCGAGACGCTTATCACGGCACAAACAGTTTGTCCTGGTGTGCGGGCGGTATGAAGGTATTGACGAACGGGTGCCTGCGTTTTATGCCGATGAAGAGCTGTCCATAGGCGATTATGTGCTGTCCGGCGGTGAGGCGGCGGCCCTCGTCTTCATAGAGAGCGTTGCGCGGCTGGTGCCCGGGTTTGTCGGGAATGATGAGTCGCTGGTCCGCGAGTCCTATGAGAACGGGCTGCTCGAATACCCGCAGTACACCAAGCCGAGGACGTTTGAGGGGCACGAAGTCCCGCCGGTATTGTTGTCCGGGAACCACCGGGCGATCGAACAGTGGAGGAGCGAACAGTCTCTCAAGCTGACCGCCGAGCGAAGGCCGGATCTCCTGGGAGCGGCAAAAAAATAGCACGAAGTATGCGAACGTACAAGACAAGAGAGAAAACAATTGAGGAGGAACTATGAACAGTCTTACATTCCTGGATAAAGAGATCACAGGAACAGAAAAAAAACAGATAGATTTCAAGGCGGGAGATACGGTGAAGGTTTACACCAAGTTTAAAGAAGGGGACAAAACGAGGGTCCAGCAGTTCGAGGGTGTCGTCATCGGTATCAGCGGAGGCGGGATCAACACCAACTTCACCATACGGAAGATATCCTACGGTGTCGGTGTCGAGAGAATATTCCCGCTGTATTCCCCGTCCATAGAGAAGATCGATGTCGTTCAGAGGATGAAGGTCAAACGGGCAAAACTCTACTATTTGAGGGGACTGAGTTCCAAATCGAGCAGGCTCAAGAGGATGAAAGAAACCGAGCTTATCGAACAGGAAGCCGGCGAGCAAACGGCGGAAACCAGCAAGTAACAATTCTCGATGATCATACGGGAATTTATCCTCCAGGGCATCGGAAGATTCCGGGATCCGGTACGGTTCCCGCTGACGCAGGGGTTGAACGTCTTTTTCGGCGGTAACGAAAAGGGAAAAACAACCATAGCGGATGCCCTGTGTTTCCTTCTCCCGCTCGACAACGACGGGGAGACCAAGGAAAGGCTCAGGAGTGAGGGAGCGCATGAAGCGAGGCTCGGCATAACCTTTAAAGACGGCCCGGATAATTTCAGGCTCCTGATGGATCTCGGGAGTGATGCAGTTCTTTTATCGAAGTATAACCAGGAAACCAAGAAATTCACTCCCGTTGCCAAGGATAAAAGCGAGATACGGACCATTTTTAAGCAGGAGCTCCTGTGCAAGCCCCTGGATGTATACAGGGATATATACCTGGTCAACCCGGACACCCTGCTGACAGGCAAGGCTGCCGCCGGCGCCGCAGGCAGCGGTGAACCCGAAGCGTTTTCCCTGAGCGGCGGTACGGCGGGAACGGCGGCATTTGCAGGGGGCATGGATGAT
>JAJYYW010000210.1 GCA_021800575.1 bacterium | reverse complement strand
ACGATCCCGTACCGGTCATAGAGCTCTTTGCCCATGCCGACGGACTGTGATCCCTGTCCCGGAAATATAAAAGCGACCTTCATAGTGATCTATTTCCCTTCTTCCGCGCTCTTTTCCTGCGCGGTGCTTTCCACGGCGAGGTTCTTGTTGAGCTCCTCGATGATCGCGTCATTGAGCCTCATTTCGTAAAACCGTTTCGAGAGCTTGATTGCGTTCAGGATCGCCTTTTCGTTCGAACGGCCGTGCGTGATGACGGCAAGGCCGTTGACCCCGATGAGCGGCGCGCCCCCGTACTCCGCGTAGTCGATGCGCTTCTTCAGGCGGTTAAACGCGCCCCGGGAGAACAGGTATCCCAGCATGCTGAGCGGAGACGCCCTGAAGCTGTCCTTCAGGATCTTCGTGATCATTTCCGCGAGGCCCTCGCTTGCCTTGAGCACTGTGTTCCCGACGAACCCGTCGGCGACGATGACATCGAAGTCCCCTCTGTAGATATCCTTGCCCTCCGCGTACCCCTGGTAGTTGAGCGAACTCTTCTTCAGGAGATCGTTGGTTGCGGCGGTCAGCTCGTTGCCCTTCCCCTCTTCTTCGCCGTTGCTGAGCAGGCCGACCGACGGGTTCGGAAGGTTGAACAGCGTCCGTGCGTACACGCTCCCCATGATCGCGAACTGGAGCAGGTAGTGCGGCTTACAGTCGACATTCGCGCCCATATCGATAAAGACCGTGTACCCCCGGTAGCTGGGGAGCACGCCGACGATGGCGGGACGGTACACGCCCGGCAGCTTGCGGAGCACGAACATGGAAAGCGCCATCATCGCCCCGGAATTGCCCGCGCTGATGACCGCGTCCGCCTTACCGCTGCCGGCCAGGTCGATCGCGACCCGCATGGAAGCGTCCTTCTTTTTTCTCAGGACGTTCGCCGGTGCTTCATCCATGGCGATGACCTCGCCCGCGTGGACGATCTCGATGCGGCTGTCGACGCCTTTCAGTTTTTCCCGGTCGCCGACGAGAGTGACATCTATCCCCTGGCGGACCGCTTCATTCGCGGCCTGTATTTCAATGTCCGGACAGTGATCACTGCCGAAAGCATCGAGCGCAACTCGCATGGGCGGCTATATTTCCTCGACCTCGACGACTTCTTTCCCTGCGTAGAAACCGCAGGTCGGACAGACATGGTGGGGTTTCATGAGCTGGTGACACCGCGGACACGCGACCAGCACCGGTGCGCTCAGCTTGTGGCTCGATCGTCTCTTTCCTGTTCTTGCTTTTGAATGTTTTCTCTTGGGCTGTGCCATAGTTACTCCTTCGTTATAGTTTTAGCTTCTCCAACTGGCTTTTAAAAGTACCGGCATCCTTGTTGTTGCTGCACGTGTGTTCCGGGTGCTCATTGAGGTTCGTCCCGCAGGAGGGACACAGGCCTTTGCACCCCGGGGTACAGAGGGGATACAGCGGCAACCCCAGCATGATCTGCTCAAAAACAACGGTTTCCGGATCGAACTCGTCATGGACGTAGAATTCCGCGTCGAGGTCGTGCTTCGCTATCGCGTGGTGCGCGGCCGGCGATGTCTCGAAGGGCTCGAGCACGACGGAAAAGTCCGTGTCGACGGTTTTATGGAAGGATTGAAGGCACTTGACGCACTGCAGTACGACATCCACATGCGCACTGCCCTCGATGACGACGGACTTCGTGTACTCCTGGCGGACGGTGACGGCCGCGGTCATGTCCCCCGCCAGGGACTCGACATCGATATCCGCCTCACCGACCATATCCATAAACCAGGCGTTGTCCCGTTTTATACTGAGCTTTTTTCCTTCTTTCGGAATCTCTTTTATATTCATACGTGTAACGCCTGTCCCGGCTTGTTTGATTTTTTTACCCCTTCAGGATGAGCATGAGGCGATCCTGTTCTCAAGGAAGGCATGTGATACTTATTGAATATCTGTTTGATAATGTCAAGTATACTCCGAGCGCCGGAGTCCCGCGAGCACCGTTGTCCCGGTGGTACGGGCCCGGTCTACTGCAGGTTCTTGACCCTCAGCTTCAGCTTGGTGTTGCCGACGGTTATGATATCCCCGTTTTTGATCTTCGTGGTTGTGATGCGCTGTCCGTTCACGTACGTACCGTTGGTGCTTGCAAGGTCCCGTATAAAATAGGTGTCCCGTGACCAGGTTTCAACCACCGCGTGCTTTTTTGAAATGTTCGGGTCGTCGATGATGAGGTCCCCGTCGGTCCTGCCGACGACAACCCGTCCGCTCACGAACTCATAGGCAGTTCCTTTCTGTCCGCCGTCGATGATATCCAAATAGATCTGCTGCTTGTAGGGAAGTTTGAATTCGACATCGTCGGGCCGCTGGATGCGCGTTGTACCCTCGGTGGCGGCCACCTCGTCTTTCAGGAGAATGGTACTGCCGGCGTTTTCCGGCAGAGTCTCCGGGGACTCGAAGATTGTCACGAGGAGGCGCGTGTTACCGATGGAGATCTCGTCGAGGTGCTTCAGCTCTTCTTCGTGTATCTGGCGTGTGCCGACGAACGTTCCGTTGGTACTGTCGAGGTCCTTCAGCACAATCCTCCGGTCGTGGAGCTGGATGACCGCATGCTTGCGGGATGCCTGGGCATCGTTGAGGACCATGTCGGCGTTTTCACGGCCGATGGTGAAGTCCGGTTTATCGACCTGGACGGTTTTCCCGACGTCCTTGCCCTCGAGCACCGTCAGGGAAACCCGGAGGCCCCGCGGCAGTTGCTGGTCCCCGGAGTTGAGCCCCATCATGGTGGTGCTGGATAAGGATTCGGACACGATGGTACGCTTGCACGAAGGGCAGGCGATACCTCCCTTGTCGAAGGTGTCGATGTCAAAACTGTTGCCGCAATAGGGACATTTTATCTGCATATGCATCACCTCTTTTGTTTCTTGTTAAACGCATGCCGTCTGAGTGTTGTCGTCGCTTCATCGATAATGGTATCAACATGGGAAATTTCGGAAAGGATGTTCCTTTTCGCCGGCGTCATGTTTCCGGTCCTCTCCTCTGCCGTATCCCGCGGCCGCGCATGTGCCCGTACCAGGGATTCTATAACATCACCGGCTCTTTTATAACGCTCTTCCGGTTTTTTAGAAAGCGTTTTCAATAAAACTCCGTCCACGTGCAGCGTCAGCGCGGGGTTATAGGAGCTCGGGGGATGGGGAGGGTCGTTCAGTATCCGGTAGGTGACCGCGTGGGGAGTACCGCCGGAAAACGGTTTTTCGCCCGCGACGAGATAGTAGAGCATGACTCCCAGGGAAAAGATGTCCGTGGCTGCATCGAGAGGACCGCCGAGGATCTGCTCGGGAGACATGTACGATGGTGAGCCGATGATCCCCGAATCCTGGGTGGACGACGTGTCGAGGATACGGGCAATACCGAAATCGGTTATCTTGGGGACCGAGTCTTTGGTGATCAGGATGTTGTCCGGCTTTATGTCGCGGTGCACGATACCCATGTCGTGGGCATAGTCGATGCCGCTGGCGATGCCCGTTATGATCGGATACAGCTCCTCGAGGCTGAACTTGCCCCTTTTCTTCCGCAGGGACTCCAGCGATTCACCCTCGACGTACTCCATGACCACGAAGGGGAGGAGGTCTTCGCCGTAATCGTAGATGGTGACGATGTTCTGGTGGTTCAATCTTCCCGCGGATCGTACCTCGGTCAGCATGCGTTTTGTCAGCTCGTCCCGCTTTACCGTGTCGAGGGAGTTGGCAATGTCGATGGTTTTGATTGCAATCTTCCTGTTGATGACAGGGTCATGGGCAAGATAAACAACCCCCATTGCCCCCCTGCCGATCTCTTTTTCTATTTCATATCTGGAGATTTTGTTCAGCGTCATGACATTGCTTTATAGTACATAGAAACTTTCACCATGTCAAAGGATTACCTTTTCCGTGCGTTGATGGCCGGGCGGCCGTTGTGAGCGTTTTTCCCGCGGTATGCGAGGTT
>JAJYYW010000209.1 GCA_021800575.1 bacterium | reverse complement strand
ATCCCAACTCAAGGACGGCGGCCGGATGATCATTCCCGTGGGCGGCGAGCAGAACCAGGAATTGCTAAAAGTGGTGAAGCAGGGAGGGCGCACGCAGCAGCAGTCGCTCGGAGGATGCAGGTTTGTAAAGCTGATAGGTGAACATGGCTGGGAAAAGTAACGGTCTGATCAGAACGGCGTTCCTGCTGTCCGTTCTCCTGTTGGCGTCCGCGTGCGGGTTTCCGTTCGGCGTGTATCATACGGTTGAGCCCGGGCAGACCCTGTACAACATTGCACGGGTGTATAACGTGCCGCTCGAGGACATTGAGCAGGCGAACAACCTTCACTCTACGACGGACATAAAGCCCGGGGAAAAACTCTTCATCCCCGGTGCGCAGAAGACCATGTACGTTCCGCCGACCGTTGCTGTCGGGGGTGGTTCCTCCGTACCGGCGGGAAGTCACAACGGCAATCATCCCGCTCCCCGGGGTCAGTCCGCACCGTCTCCGGCGGCCCCGCACCGTCCGCCCGCTGCGGGGAGCGTGAGCTTCATGTGGCCCCTGCGGGGGAAGATCCTCCAGGAGTTTGAGCGTGTCAACGGCATCAAGCACGACGGTATCGACATCCAGGGTCCGGCAGGCGCACCGGTGTTCGCCGCCGCAAGCGGAACTGTGATCTACAGTAACGACACGATTCGGGGCTACGGCAACATGATCATCATCAAGCACAAGGACGGATTTGTCTCCGTGTACGCGCACAACAGCGAGAACATGGTTCGCAAGGGGCAGTACGTCCACCAGGGGCAGATGATTGCACGGGTTGGCAAGACCGGGTATGCGACCGCACCACACTTGCACTTCGAGATACGGCTCCACGCCATGCCCGGGAATCCGCTGGACTACCTGCCCCGATAGAGGGATTTTGTCTTGACACCCCATGCGTTCAATGATAACCATGATCCAATTCGAATGGAGGTACGTATATAAATGGCACAGACAGGGAAGACGAGAAAACCGCCGAAGAAGTCGAAATCGGTTCTAAAGCGGCAGCGGCAGAACAAGAAGAAACGGGCACACAACGCGTCCGCACTGGCTTCATTGCATACCGAGATAGTCAAATTTGATACACTGCTGAAGGCACAGGACATAGAGAAAGCAAAGAAGTTTTTACAGAAACTTTCAGCTTTTGTTGCGCATCTTTCATCGCGGGGTATTCTGAAGAAGCAGACCGCGAACAGAAAGATTTCACGGCTGTATCTGCGTTTTAATAAAGCTTCCCGCGTAAAAGCTCAATAGTCATCATATCGAGGGCGAGGGGACCGCGGATGGTCCCCGTCCTGAGGGCATAACTGTATTCGTAGATGCGTTTCATGCGATTACGAAGCGCAGCATCTCGTGGTTTCGCAGTAACCATCTGCCGCAGTTTCCAGAGGATAGCTCCGATGACCATGACGCTGTCTCCTCCGGTTTCCTGTATCCTGGCGAGGTCCCGGAGTGCAGCAGCATCCCGGTGTCCCAAAAGCTCGCTGACAAACTGAAAGGTGTCAGACCTGTTCAGGTTGAAGGTGAGTTCGCTGACCGTGTTTTCGTCGATCGTCCCGTCCTTTCCCGCGTACGTAGAGAGCTTGTCCATCTCCTGCTCGACGATGCCCCAGGTTGCCGCGTCGAGGATATCGGCGAGCATGTCCGCGGCAGCGCGGGTAATCTTCGTGGCGTGCTCCCTGATATAATCCTGGATGAAGACCGATGCGGTCTTTCCTGCGAGCGTGTGCCGCTTGATGGTTTTTGCCGCGTTGAGTCCGGCGAACTTCGCCTGCTTGAAGGTGTCCATACTCCCGGAGACCATCAGGAGCAGGGTGTTTCCCTCCGGAGACTGTGCGAACGTCAGGATAACCCCGATGGCGCCCGGCTTGAGGGCTTCGGCATTGTTGACGATCACGGCCTTGTTCTGCGCTATCAGCGAGTCTGTGTACAGCGCGTTGTTGATCTCGTTGACGTCGGCCGTTTTCCCGTCCAGCGTATCGACGGCGTCAGGGCGGATTCCGTGTTGTGCCATGAGCTTGCGCGCCAGGCCGTTGTTGTACGAGTGGTCGTTACTGAGGATCAGGTGTGCACTGTTCATGACGCTCCTTAAAAATTGCTGTGCATGGCATCGAATGCCCTGCGGGTCATGGTATCGGCGAGGGTCTTGATCGTGTCCCGTTCACGCTCCTTGGTGAGCAGGGGGTCGTTGATGGGGTAGAAATCAAGGCTCTCGGTGAATCCCTTCATTTCCCAGAGTGTCTTGCCGGTGATGGACTGGACGAGCTTGATGTTCACGGTAATGGTGAGCTGGTACACTGTTGCCGTGCCTGCGGTCGAGAAAAAAACCGGGACCGAGCTGTAAGATGCGATTGTTCCTTCGACGATTCCCTCGGCAGCGGATTTCTGGACGAGCTGTGCGTCCGATGAATCGGCTATGGTTTTCCGCATGGCCGTGGTGAAAAGATCCTCTATCGCAACTTCGTCGGTAAGATTGGTGAACACCGGCACGTACAGCATGCTGACTTTTGTCGGCACAACGCCGGTGCCCCTGCCAAAATTATAACCGCACCCGGTTACGGATGCGGCCACAACGAGAATCACTGCTGTCCAGACAACGAATGAATGTACTTTTACGGTGATCAACTGCAACTGGTAATTGGTACTGAAACGTACCAGAACGCGGTGCGTTTAGAAAAAAGCGCAGCCCTTACAGCTGGGGGGCAGCAGGCTGTTTTTTCGCCTTTTTCGCCTTTGCTTTGACCTTTATTTTCTTCGCTGGCTTTGCTGCTGTCTGCTTTTTGACCGTGGCGTCCTTATAGAGCCTTTCTGCCTGTTTACGGTAGGATTCAATCTTGCTCTTGATATCGGAAACGGTGCTTTCCGCCCTGTCCTTGTACAGCTTCAATGCCCTGTCCTGAAGGTCCTCGAACACCCTTTCGTACCTTTTCTGCTCGGACTCCAGCTTCTTCACCACATTCTTGATCTTCGGGTTATTGACCGCGAGCTTGGCGATATCGTTGGTCGTTTTCACGACGAGATCCTGAACCTGGGACTGGGTTTTCTTGACGAGGTCCTGTGCCTCATCCTTAAATTGCTTCATTACATCCAACAGCCTTGTTTGTTTTGCTGCCATAAAACCTCCTTATTGTTTATTGTGTTGTATATACAATAACCATGGAAAAGTCAAAAGTAAAATCAGCACGGACGTTGATGCACGCCCTGTGGCTCGTATCACAGGCTATAGCTCAAGCCTGTGATCCAGACGGTCTGCGTTGTTACCGGCGCGGGACCTGTTGTCCCGTTGAGTCTGCGTGCAAGTGACAGGGATGCAGCAAGGGCTATCCTGAGGCCGCGCACCGGGGTGTACAGCATGATGCCGGGCGTGAGATACACCGGGTTCTGAGCGAATGAGACCCTCGCGAACGAGGGGTCCGCGGTCGCCTTGGTCGACCGGGACGAGGAGGCTCTTGCTCGGGCCGCCGACGCGATATTGGCCGCTGGTAAGCGGGCTATTGCTTGTTTCGGGGACGTGACCATTGCTGGCGACGCTCAGCGGTGCGTAGCTTCAGCCGTCGAAAGGTTCGGGGGCCTGGACCTGCTTGTCAACAACGCGGGCGTCATGGCGTACGGGCAGGTGCCTGAGCTCAGCGAACAAGACTGGGACAGGGTGCTCGGCACCAACTTGAAGGCGCAGTTCTTGATGGCGAAATATGCGATCCCCGAGATGAAAAAGCGTGGCGGGGGAGCTATCGTCAATTTGGCGTCGGTCCAGGCGCTCGCAAGCCAACGAGGGGTGGCAGCCTACGCGGCATCCAAGGGGGGCGTTGTTTCCTTCACGCGGGCGCTTGCGGTCGACCACGCCGCAGATAACATCCGGGTCAACGCCGTCCTACCCGGCTCTGTGCGAACGCCGATGCTTTGGCGGGCAGCGGTTGGAGGGGGCGGTGACCCCGAAGAGATGATCG
>JAJYYW010000208.1 GCA_021800575.1 bacterium | reverse complement strand
GCATCCCGGGGTAGGGGTGTCGTTGACTTCCGGTCCAAGGCTACCGGATGTGAAAGAGGAGACCGACGGCAACACTCACGATAACAATCAGTGATACGAGCGACGCTACGACGGTGAATTTTTTGTTTCTTTCCCGTGCAAAGGTGAACAGCAGGACAAACACGTTGGTGAGCGGAGTCAGGATCGCTGCGAGGGTGCCTAGGTAGAAAAAAGCCCTCGCGTCGAGATGACAGGCACAGATAAAGAGGTGCCGCAAACTGTGGAAGTATTCGTTTTGCGCCCGCGGGATCGTGTCACGGTGAACCAGAAATACCGCGATACCGGAGAGATAACAGCCTATAATGATATACCTTCCTGTTATGAGAACAGCGGAAATCATCTGTTCCGTCGAGCGTGGACTTTTCACCGGCCGATCGTGGGGATTGTTCATAAGAGTCCCGGCAATGTAATATGATATCCCAGCAGGATACCCTTTGCGAGCATCTGGTACGAGAGGTAGACGAGGATCACCGTAAATATAATTCTAATCACTCCGGCAGGAAGCTTGTTCATGACAGATGTACCGATAAAACTGCCGAGGATCGCTCCTATGGATATGGGCGCAACGATGTACAGATTTATATGCCGTGCAAAGAAATATATGATAGCGCTGGTCGCGATAGTAACGCCGAGCATAAATTGGCTCGTTGCAACGGCAACTTTGATGGGTATGTTCATGAAGGAGTTCATCGTCGGTACATTGATGACGCCGCCGCTGATACCCAGCATGCCGGACGCCATACCTGCGAGAGCTGCCAGAGTACCGCCTTTGAGCAGTCCGGTTCCACGGTACTCCACGTCCCTTTTCAGCGCCCGGTCGTAGTAGGTACCGTCGATCCCCAGATACCGGGACAGGGCATCACCGGAAGATTCACCGGCCTTTTTTGTGCGGGCAATGAAGGGGGCAAGCAGAACAAAAACGATCAACCCGCTGAAGATGATACACAGAATCCATTCCCGCATAAGAACCGCGATCGATGCACCCACCACGGCACCGGTCGTCGTAAAGACCAGCAGGAATATGCCGAGTCTCAGATTTGTTATCTTCTGTTTCAGGTAGGATGCCGCACTGGTGATCGAGGTACTCATGCTGCCCACCAGGCTTGCGGATATGGCCTGGTGAATTGGGAACCTGAAAACGAGGGTAAGAACGGGTACATAGATAACGCCGCCGCCGATACCGACAATGGAGCCGAAACAGCCTGTAAAGCAGGCAAACAGAAATATAAAAATAAATTCCTTCAGCATGACATGAACTCCGATCGAACGAGGTATTCTACGTCTCCTGCGGAGAGTATAAGGTGCAATTACACCGGACGTCCTTGACGTCCGGAACTCCGGCAACGACTTTCTCGATGGTGTCAATCTCCTGCATGTTGTTCACCCTGCCCGTCAGGGTTACCACGCCGTCGTCCGTGGCGACATCTATGGCAAAATCCCGTGTCGCTTCGTCGTACGCGAGGGCGGCCTTGACCCTGCTCGTTACGGCGAGATCGTTCATTGCCGTGCGCGATGCTTCGGTAGTCCGGAATGGCGGGGTATTGACGAGCACTGCGATCGTCTCGCATGCTGCGGGTATGGTTATCGTGTTCAGGTTGACGACGATGTCGTATAGCGAGGGGTCGTTCCAGTCCACATTGTACAGAAACTTCGCCCACTGCTTCCTCTGCCTGTCCTTGTCCCGGATATACTGCTTTGCCTCTTTCACGGACAATTTATTGCGCTCCATGACGAACGCTATGCGCTGTTCCATGGGTGCTATGACTTTGACCTTGAGTACGTGGGATACGCCGTTCAGGAGCAGGTGCCCGGCATGTCCGCGGTAAATGAGGTTGTCTTTTTTTGCCTCTTCACAGAGCGCGGATTGTATGAACGAGAGGTACCTCAGCCGGTCTTTGTTCTTGAGGAGAAGCCGCTCCTTGATGGATGTTTCCTTTTCGATCGCCTTGACCAGGTCCGTTTCGGACACTTCAAACATCGAGGCGGCAAGGACAAGGACTTCCCTGCACATCGTCCGGTAGCCCAGCCTCCTGCCCAGGCACTCGGCGAGTCTTTCTCCGCCGCTGAACGTCCCCCGTGATATCGTGATTATTGCCATCGTTGTTTCCTCCTCTTCGTTATTTTTGTTCGCGTTACTCTCCGCTGCCCGCTACCCGGCCGGCACTGTCTGCACGGGCTACCTCAGATGAGCGAGCGTTGCAATATCTTCCTTGTCGAGGTCGAAATAATAAGGATGGCAGGTGCAATGGATGCCCCTGACACCCTCTATGTTTCTGACGATCTCCTTGATCTGCCTGGTGTGCTGCATGGTATGCACTCTTCCGCTGAGCGTTACAAAGCCGTTATCGGCCTGTACCTCCACGGTGAGGTACCTGGTAAAGTCGTTTGATGCCAGTACTGCCTTTATTCTGCTGATCAGCGCAAGATTTTCCATGGCGCTGGCCGAAGCCTTTGTCGTCCTGAATTCATCGGCCTGCGTCAGGGCGCATATCATTCCGCAGGCAGTGGAGATCGTGGTCGTCTTCAGGTTGATGACAATGTCGTACAGGCGGGACGAATTCCAGTCTGTGTTATAGAGAAACTTTGTCCACTTCATGCGCTGCTGGTCCATGACGCGGATATAGTCCTGCGCCTCTTCCCTGGACAGCTTCCGGTGTTCCATCGCAAACCTGATGCGTTGTTCAGGGTCTGATATCAGTTTTACCTTGATGACATGGGATACACCGGTGAGCAGGACGTGCCCGCCGTGGCCGTAATAGATCGTGTCATTTTTTTTGACCGCAGCGCACAGTGCAGCCTGTATGAACGACAGATAGCGCGGCCGGTCAATATCCAATGCAAAATATTCTTTCATGTTTATTTCTTTTTCAATCGCATCGTCCAGTTTTTCCGGGGGCACGCCGTATTCGGCTGCGGCGCAGCGGATGACCTCCCTGCCGATGCACGCATATCCAAGCCTTTTGCTCAGGTGCTCCGCAAGCAGTTCTCCGCCGCTGAACATTCCCCGCGATAGTGTTATGATTGCCATTTTTTACCTCATTCATCTTCTGTGTAACTTTGTTTTTCATGGTGACGATTGCCGGATCGTTGGGCAAGCGCGCTGACTGATTCCAAACGATCCTTACCATTAATCCTGATGTCTGGTACCGGCAGATCCGGTACAGGAGTCTTAGAGAACGCCTTTGGGAGGCGTGAAGATGGAGGCTGTGTTCGTCGAATATGGCCGGATTGCCGGCAGAAAAACGACCCCGGTACGGTTCACCGCTGCGTTTAATGCCGAAGGAGATGCTGTTGCTCTGAAATGTCCATCAAGCCTTTTCGAACGGCGCGTCCTGGTATGGATGATAGCAACGGATCGGGGTACATCAGAACATCCGGGGAGCTGTTGTGTCACGACCGGCCGGGTGGCGATTTTCGGGCACTTCATGCCGGGGCACGATACCGCTGGTGCGAGGCCGGTGAGCGAAGAAATTATGGCCAGGATGAGGACCGTGATAACAACCCGTTCAGTTTCTGTTGTCTTCATAAACCTATACAACCACGCTGATGATACTCTCAATCAAATCGTCGGTACCGTCAACAATATTCTCAGGATTTGTTTTATAACGATTCCGTTGACTTTCATGAAAGCACTCTGTACAAAGAACAGGAGAGAGTCGTTTAAGTCTTAGAGAGGGGGATAGTGGTATGCCTTCAGCGATCACGGGCACGGACGCCCAGTACGCGTACGACGTCGTGGAAAAGATTTGCAACGAAGTGGGGCCCGGTCTTCCCGGAAGCTCCCAGGAACACGCACGGGCAAAGATCATTCAGCAGGAGCTGGAATCCAGCCTCAGCCAGAGCGGTGTGACGACGGAACGCTTTACCGTGGTGCCCAATGCGTTGCTCGGGTGGCTCCCTGCCGGCGCAATTCTCGTCCTGCTCGCAGCGCTGCTGAA
>JAJYYW010000207.1 GCA_021800575.1 bacterium | reverse complement strand
ACAAACTGTGTCGGTGCGGGCAGTGCCGCACCGACCCCTGCAAACATCTTGGCGAAGACGGGAATGACAAACAGCAGGAGGATAGTAACAGCACCCGCAGCGACGGACAACACGACGATCGGATATATCATTGCGCCTTTGACTCTGCCCTTGAGCTTCTCCGCCTTTTCTATATAGGTGGCAAGACGGGCGAGTATGGTATCGAGCATGCCGCCGACCTCGCCTGCCGCGACAAGGTTGCTGTACAGGGAATCGAACGTATCGGGGTGTTTCTTTAAGGCCGCTGCAAAGGTCGAGCCGCCCTCGATAGAAGACTTGATATCCTTAATGGTTTTCTGGAAGGTTTTGTTCGGCTGCTGGGCGCCGAGGATGTCGAGACACTGGACCAGCGGAAGACCGGCTTCGATCATGGTTGCAAACTGGCGCGTGAAAACAGCAAGGTCCTTTCCCTTGACCTTCTCCTTGAATATGTTGAGAAACGAGAGGTCGATGGCCGCCTTCTTTTCCTTGATGTTGATCGGCCGTATGTCCTGCTGCCTGAGTAGTGCAATAACGGCGGACTCGTTCTGCGCATCGATGCTCCCCTTGATGACCTCGCCCGTTTTTTTCATTCCTTCCCATGTAAAAACAGCCATTGTTTACCTCCGGTTAAAACGTTTTTTGCGCGGTCTGCATCCGTGCCTGTGCCTGGATTGACGGCGGAACCGCAGAGCCTGCCTGCAGCATCTGTTTCAGTTCCTCGAGGTCCGTCGAGTATATCATCGCGTCATCCATGGTGATGAGCTTTCTCTGGAACAGATTGAAGAGCGCCTGGTTCATGGTCTGCATGCCGAACTTCGCCTGTCCGACCTGCATGTGCGAGTATATCTGGTGTACCTTTTCTTCACGTATGAGATTGCGGATGGCCGGCGTCGGCACGAGGACCTCCGCGGCGAGCGCACGCCCGGGCTGGTTGAACTTCGGTATCAACGACTGTGTCAAAACACCCTCGAGGACAAACGAGAGCTGAGCACGGACCTGCGGCTGCTGGTGGGGAGGAAATGCGTCGATGATCCTGTTGATGGTCTGGACCGCCGAGTTGGTGTGCAGGGTTGCAAAAACAAGGTGTCCGGTTTCCGCGGTGTTCAGGGCCGCCTCGATGGTCTCGAGGTCACGCATTTCACCGATAAGAACGACATCCGGGTCCTGACGCAGGATGTATTTCAGCGCGTTCGAGAAATTCCGGGTATCGGCACCAACCTCACGCTGATTGACGATACAGTTTTTGTGCGGGTGCAGGTATTCGATGGGGTCCTCAATGGTGATGATATGTTCGTGCCGGTCCTGATTGATCTTGTCGATGATCGACGCAAGCGTCGTAGTTTTTCCGCTGCCTGTGGGGCCGGTCACCAGGATCATGCCCCGCGCCTTCTTGGTCAGCTCCGCAACGATAGGAGGCAGACCGAGCTCTTCGAACCCGAGGATCTTGAAGGGAATGGTCCTGAACGCGCCGGCGACCGCTCCCCGCTGCATGAACATGTTTGCCCTGAACCTGCTCAGCCCCTTGACCCCGAACGAGAGGTCCAGTTCATTATCCTGCTCGAACTTTTGTTTTTGTGCGTCCGTCAGGATGCTGTAGCAGAGCTGTTTTGTCTCGGTTCCCGTCAGGGGAGGTACCTTTAACGGTGTCAATTCACCGTCGATGCGCAGCTGCGGCGGACTGCCGGTCGTAACGTGCAGATCGCTCGCCCCCTTCTCTATCATGACTTTCAATAACTGATGCAGGTTAAAACTCATCTCCACCCCTCCGTTTTAATCTTTCGCTGTAACCCGTACGACTTCGTCGATCGTGGTGAGCCCCTTCTTCAGGAGTTCTATGGCACTTCGCCGCATGGTCATCATACCAACACGTATGGCTTCCTTCTTGATCTCATTAGCAGATGCACCGGCCAATATCAATTCGCGTATCTCCTCGCCTATCGTGAGGATCTCGTACACGGCTATCCTGCCTTTGTACCCTGTATTGTTGCAGGCAGTACAGCCCTTTCCCTTAAAGGTTTTCGTCGTCTTGGCCTCTGCCTCCGACACGCCGATGTCCAGGAGCGCCTTTTTGTCTATTTCGATTTCCTCCTTGCACTTGTCGCATATCTTCCTGACCAGCCTCTGGGCAAGTATCGCATGGACGGACGACGCGACAAGAAACGGTTCTATGCCCATGTTGAGCAGCCTGTTGATAGTGCTGGGCGCATCGTTGGTATGGATCGTGGACAACACCAGGTGTCCGGTCAGTGCTGCCTTGACCGCTATCTCCGCTGTTTCATAGTCCCTGATCTCTCCGACCATGATAATGTTGGGGTCCTGCCTGAGGAACGATCGCAGCGAGGCGGCGAAGTTCAGTCCGATCTCCTCGTGCATCTGAACCTGATTGATACCGGGTATATTGTATTCCACCGGGTCTTCGGCCGTCGAAACGTTTTTGGAAATCTGGTTGAGCTCTGACAGCGCGGAATACAGGGTCGTGGTCTTTCCGCTGCCCGTGGGGCCGGTCACGAGGACCATGCCATATGGCTTGTGCACGGCTTCCTTGAAATCCTTGAGCTGCTTTTCGTTAAAGCCGAGCTTCGTCATGTCGAGCTGGAGGTTTGATTTATCGAGCAGACGGAGGACGATCTTTTCCCCAAAGAGCGTTGGCAGTACGGAAACCCTGAAATCCATCTCTTTGCCGTCCGAGAGACGTATCTTGATTCGCCCGTCCTGCGGACGCCGGCGCTCGGCGATATCGAGCTTTGCCATGATTTTTAAGCGCGACGCGATGGCATTTTTTAAAGAAACCGGCGGCTTCATGATTTCGTACAACATACCGTCGATCCTGAACCGGATCCGGAATATTTTCTCGTACGGCTCGATGTGGATATCGCTCGCCGCTCTTTTTATGGCATCGTTCAGAACGGAGTTGACGAGCTTGATGACCGGCGCCTCCTCGCTTGCCTTCTCGAGGGTCTTGACATCTATGTTGTCCTCGTCCCCGATGACCTCGTATTCTTCGGCAGCTTCGTTCAGTATCTCCTGGTAGTCGGTTGACACCTCGAAATGCTTCTCGATGGCCTTCTTGATGGCCGCCTCCGTTGCAGCGACAAATTCAACATTGTAGCCGGTCAGGAACTTGATTTCGTCTATGACCGAGAGGTTGGTCGGGTCTGACGTGGCAACAATCAGGGTCGAACCCGTCTGGTTCACCGGAAGGATCATGTGCTTCCGGGCGATGTTCTCGGGAATTTTCCTGACGATGTCCTTCTCGATCTCGAATTCATCGAGATTGATGGCGGGTACGTTGTACTGCTTGCTTAAAAAAGAGAGGAGTTCTTCGTCGGTTACGAACCCCAGTTTTGTCAGGCTCGAACCGAGCCTTCCCCCTCCTGCTTTTTGTTCTTCTATGGCTTTTTTCAGCTGTTCGGGCGTTATTAAGTTTTCCTTAACAAGCAGCTCACCCAATCTCGATGTCATAGCACAATCCCCCTTGATCGCTATTTACACCAGTATACGAGAAACCTTCTCTGGTGTCAAGAATGGACATGCGCCGACCGGCAGAGATACCATGGGCACCAAAAACCAGCGTTGAGAGATGACAAACCCATCGAAGATTGGTATATTATAATGGTATGGAAAATCCTGCACAGATAGAAAATATAACCATTTTCTGGGGCAAGCACAGGGGGCCCCTGATCTACTCCAACACGTTCGTCGTTGAGACCGGAAAAACGCCGGTGATTATCGATCCGGGCGGAGAATCGGACGACCTGAAAAAGATGAGTGAAAAAAAGGCGTTCATCGTGAATACGCACTTCCATGGTGATCATAGGAGGTTGAACTACCTGTTACCCGGAGCGAGTTCTTTGCCCCGGAACCCGATGCCCCCATGCTTCAGAGCAACGAGCGTTTTATCGATGCCGTGGGCATAACGGACAAGGATCTGCGCGAGCAATGGCTCCACGTTGTGAAAA
>JAJYYW010000206.1 GCA_021800575.1 bacterium | reverse complement strand
CGTCCTGTCCCGCATGCTCGCGTACCGGGTAATCACGTACGACCAGTATCTTGCCGCGCTCGGTGAGCCGGTCACGGTCACGGTGTCGCCGATACACGTGAAGCAGGCTCCGTATTTCGTCGACTACATTGAGGATCAGCTCGCTCGGAATTTTTCGAAGGAACTGCTGACAACCGACGGGCTGCGGATCTTCACGACCCTCAGTCCGGCAGTCCAGCGCATGGCCGACAAGGCCCTTGCACAGGCACCGCAGCAGCTCCAGGGAGCGCTGGTCGTCTTGCAGCCGCAGACGGGGTATGTCCTGGCAATGGTGGGCGGCCGCAATTACGACACAAGCCAGTTCAACAGGGCGGTCATGTCCCGGCGGCAGATCGGCTCCTGCGTCAAGCCGTTTATCTATATGCTTGCATTCCAGAACAAGGCGAAGGACGGATTTTCCCAGGTGACGACCATCGATGACGCACCGCTGAAGATAAACACGGGCGCCGTCGAATGGGAGCCCCAGAATTATGATAAGCGCTTTCTGGGAAATATGACCGTGCGCTACGCCCTGCAGCACTCGATCAACATACCCGCGGTCAAGGTGTCCCTGCTGGTCGGACTCGACACGATAGCGCAGCAGCTGGAACAGCTCGGGCTTGGCACCGGCATACCGGCATTTCCGTCCATTGCTCTCGGGAGCACGTCGACTTCACCGCTGGACCTGTGCCGTGCCTACGCGATCTTCCCGGACGCCGGGTACGAGCCTGTTGCGCCGGTCAGCATCAGGGCTGTAACGGACATGAACGACAACCTCGTGTACAAAACGGCACTGCAGTTCAAGCCCGAGGGCACTCCGCAGGCGTGTTATGTCGTCGACAACGTGCTGCTCGGATCCGAGACCGAAGGCACGGGCAGAGGACTGCGGCAATTCGATATTCAGGGACAGTACGCGGGTAAAACCGGAACGACGAACGATTTCAGGGACACGTGGTTTGCCGGGTACACCCCGGACGTCGTCGCAGTTGCGTGGCTCGGCTATGACAACGAGGAGCGGATCGGTTTTCCCGCTGCATCGGTGGCCCTGCCGGTCGTCGGGAGGTTCCTGGAAATGTATACGCACCGCTATGGCGGGAAGGACTTCGACGTTCCCGGCGGTATACGGTTTGCGTGTGTCGACCGCTTCACCGGGTTGAGCGGAAACCGCGCGACCGACTGCGTGCAGGGCGCCTTTATCAAAGGCACCGAGCCGAAGCAGGGGGCCTTCAGGGGCATCATGGACTGGTTCAGGCACCTGTTCGGCAGGTGAGTCCGGCGGTGCAAAAGACCGCGATCCATCAGGGGAGGGGCAGCGTACACCCTGCTCCCGCAAAATGGTTTATCAAACTTCCTGTTGTGCAATCGCAGTTTTCGGGATAAGAGATACAGTATGCATATACTGGTATGCGTCAAACAGGTCGCACTGCCCGGGGCATCCGGGAGCAGGATCAACCGCTACGACGAGTATGCCCTCGAAGAGGCGCTCCTGATCAAGGAGCGCATGCCCGGTACAACGGTCCATGCGGTCTCTGTCGGTTCCCAGCGTGTCGAGGCAGTGATCCGGCGGGCCATGGAGCTGGGCGCCGATACCGGCATCCAGCTTTCATTCGAACCGGATGAAGAGCAGACGCCGTACCAGGTCGCATCGCTGATCGCATCGTACGCACGTGCCGCCCGGTACGATATGATCATCGCAGGCGTGATGGCCGAGGACGACCTGCAGATGCAGACGGGGCCGATGATCGCCGCCCTCCTCGATTACCCGTACGCGTCCGCGGTCATCGCCCAGGAAATCAGGCCGGACAATACCGTGTACGTTGAACGGGAATGCGACGCCCGGCAGCGCCAGTGCGTTGAACTTGAACTGCCCTGCGTGATCACGGTCCAATCCGGCATCAACAGGCCGCGGTACCCTTCGCTGTCCAACATCCTGCGGGCAAAACAGCAGGAGATCCTCAGGCCGTCTGTGCCGGGCGGGAACATGCCGGCGGCCCGGGAAACCGTCACCAGGACATTCCAGCCGGAGATCAAGCCCAAAGGGGTATTCCTCGGAGGGACGCCGCGGGAAAAGGCCGCGCGGCTGCTCGGGATCCTGCACGAGAAGAGTTTCCTCTGAGGACAACGGCATGAAGGACTGCATTGTTGTCATAGCGCAGCACGCGCACGGCAGGACCGACCCGGTAACGTACGAATCCCTTGCATGCGCATGGGCGTTGTGCGGCGGTGACGAATCGCGTATCAGGGTCATGGTTGCTGGTGATCCCGGACAGGCGGTTGCCCGTGAACTTGCGGCAGCAACCGGTTTCACGGTAACGGCTGTTGAGAACGATGGCCTCGGTGACTATAACGCGGACGCATACCTCAGGGCCCTGGGACCGATCCTCGCCGGGATGGCGCCCGGGTACGTGATCATGCCCCACACGTGTTTTGGGTACGATCTGGCACCGGCGCTCGCCGTCAGGCTCGGCGCAGCGTGTATAACAGCCGCGGAGGCCGCCCGCATGAACGGCGGAAAAGCGGTCTTTGTCCGGACAGCGTCCGGAGGAAAGCTCTCCACCGAGGTTGTACCAGAAACGGACATTGTGGTGCTGACGAACCAGCCCGGTGCATGGAAACCCCTGGATAATAAAATGGGCACCGGCGGCACCGTGGAGACCGTACGATCCGATGCCGGCCCTGTCAGGAGCAGGACCGTCGGTTTTAAACAGCCGGAGTACCGGGGAAACGCGCTCGCGGAAAGCTCTGTTGTCGTCGCCGCGGGCAGGGGGATCGGCACGCGTGAAAATCTTGCACTGATCGACGATATTGCCCGCTTGTTCCCCCGGTCTGCAGTGGGCTGTTCCCGGGCGGTCTGCGATGCAGGCTGGCTCGGATATGCGCACCAGGTGGGTATGACCGGCGCGACTGTGTCGCCGAAGCTGTACATCGCCATCGGCATTTCCGGAGCGGTGCAGCACGTGGCAGGCATACGGGACGCGCAGACAGTGATAGCCATCAACAACGATCCCGCGGCGCGCATCTTCGCAAGGGCGGACTACGGCATCGTGGAGGACCTGACCCGGTTCATCCCCGTTCTTATCGAGGAGTACAACAAACGCTATGGCACACCGCAGGAAGCATAGCGCGGCACACAGCCGCCGGGGAAAGACGGCTGCCCCGCGGAAAGCAGGCCAAAAGAGCGGGAACCACGCAGGACTGCGCAGTGTCGGCGGCGGTGTCGTCAAGGCAGGGGCCTTCGTCGGGAACAGCGTCCTGGAGAATTACCGGAAGATCGATCCCGATGTCATTCGCCATCTCGTGCAGGTACCGCTGCTCGGCTATTCGCTCTTCGTCCCGAAAAGCGGTGTCATCAGGCCCGGCGAGCCGGACGGCTATCCGCCGCTCATCTTTGTCCACGGGCTGGCCGGAAACCGGGGAAACTTTCTGCTCATGTCCTGGTACCTGCGGTTTCTGGGGAGGAAGCGCAGCTACAGTATCCATTTCGGCGCAGGGCAGTCCATACACGGCATGACTGCGGCGCTTGCCCGTTTCATACGCAGGGTGCTGAAGGCCACCGGGGAGCGCAGGGTTGCAATTGTGGCACACAGCCTCGGGGGGCTGATCGCGCGGCTGGCCATCCGCGACTACGGGCTTGCTCCGTCGGTTGAAACGGTGGTCACCCTGGGCACCCCGCATCACGGGACGTATTCGGCACGCTATGCGAACACGGCCATCACGAGGGAGATCCGGCCGGACAGCGCGCTGATACGGGAACTGGAAAAACAGCGCTGGCCCCGCGGTATACGGGGCGTCAGCTTCTGGAGCCGCAGCGATATCATGATCCTGCCTCCGGAATCAGCAGCGCTGGACGGCACCGTTCAGATAGAGATGACACCGTTTACCCACTACAGCTATTTGATCGATCCGAGGAGCTGGGCGGCGGTCGGCAGGGCGCTCAACGGATGACACAGGAAAAGGGAGCACGCCCATG
>JAJYYW010000205.1 GCA_021800575.1 bacterium | reverse complement strand
CTTTAACCATCTGGGCGCCCATGTTCTTGAACTTATCGCCGATCTCGATCTCCTTCGCAACGGTAACGCCGTCTTTCGTAACGGTCGGTGCTCCGAAGGTCTTTTCGATAAGCACATTCCTCCCTCTCGGTCCCAGGGTTGTCTTCACTGCATCGGCGAGTATATTCACTCCCTCCAGCAGCAAAGTCCTTGCGCTTTCACCATACTTTAGTTCCTTTGCCATTGTTTCCTCCTTTTTTTATAATATTATTGCTCTGCTTCGTAAGAAAACGGTACACCATAAACGAAAAGAAAAACCATCGCATTATGCTAAAATATAATAAAGACTTTTCTGTTATCAAGGGATACGGGTCGTCAGTCAAGCAATCCGACAACGAGAACATCCCTGCCCGGTGCAAAAACAAAGTGGATTATACCGTCTTTGCCTTCCGCACCCCTGGGCGGGTTTGCATCCCAGGTCGCCCGCTTGCACGCGGCTATTGCAAGGTTGTCCCATGCCGGAGATCCGGACGATTTCAGCAGCCGCACGGACAGCAGTTTACCCTCCGGGCTCATGTTCGCTTCCACATAGGCGTAACCATTCATGGTACTCAGGTCTTCCTGCGTCACATCGCTGTTGCGCATATCGAAAATGAAGCGGTCGAATATACGGTAGGCGACACGCCGTACAAAGCCTGCGTACACGAAACTCTTGGTGTTCAGCAGGGTAACATCGCCCTCCTTAAGACCCGGAAGATAATTATTGTCCCCGATACCGGGAATGGCACTCATCCGTGAATAGGACGGCAGCATCGAGTTGAGCGCCAGCTGGTCGTTGTTCCCCGGTTGACTGCTTGTCATCGACTGCGGGGTTCTCGCCTGTCCCTGCGATACAGTTGCTTGCGGCGACAGGGAAAGTCCCGGCTGACCGGGTTCCATCTCCTGGTGCCGGGCCATGTGCTGCGTGCTGTTCTGTTCCTGCCGGGCCTGACCGGCACCCGCGGGAGGAACTTTGGGGGTCACGCTGACCTCCAGTGATTTTTGATTGTCCGTGCCGTACCCCCCGCCCTTATGCCTGCTGACCATCTCTTCCGGTACGGCTTGAGACCAGTTGGAAAGATAGGCGGTCTTCTTCGGTTCCTGCTGGACAAGAGGCCTTGGAATATCCACGATCTGATTCTTTATAACGGGTTGAGGCCGGTTCTGGTGTGCGACCGCCTTGTTCTTATGTTCCACTGCAGGCCTGCGCGTGTCCCTGCGCAGGGATTCCGGAGGGACGGTACTGAGCTGAATATAGTTGTTTTCATGGTGGTTCAGCGCCGGCATAGAAAAGCTGCCGAACCTCAGCGCATACAATATCATGACGTGGAGTACCGCTGAAAGCGCAATGCCAATCTCGAGATTTCTTGTACCTTGTTTGTTCATTCTCTCTTATTGTATGCTGAAACAATAAACTTTCAAGTGTTCTGAAGACCCGGGAAAAGGACCCGGGCGCCGGGGATTTGGCCGGCTGGCTGGCGATGAAGGCTTGCCCGGCCCAGTTATTTCTGCTACCGTCGTACACCTACTGGTACGGTAGGATAAAAAAGGAGACCCTATGGAAGAACAGACAATCATCACCAAAAAAAGCAACGGGATAAAAACGATAATCCTGAACAGGGAAAGCAGGATGAATGCGGTCAACCCTGAAACCGTGAACATGCTCAAGACCATCGCCGATGAAACGAGGCAGGAAAAGGACGTGCGGGTCGTCGTCATAACCGGTGCGGGAAAGTCGTTTTCAACGGGTGCGGACCTCAAGTGGAATCCCGGGGCGGATGAGCTGCAGCACATGGAGAACAGAGTATGGCTGTTCGAACACGCGATTCAATCCATCTATACCCTGCCGGTACCGACCATTGCGGCGATCCATGGTCATGCCGTCGGGTACGGGCTGAGCATCGCCCTTGCCTGCGACATGAGGATAGCATCCGATGATGCAAAGATGGGCATGCTGTTTGCGAAAATTGGTCTCATGCCGGACGGAGGCGCATCGTATTTTCTCCCCAGGATTGTCGGCCTTAGTAAAGCGCTTGAAATGACCTACACCGCTGACCTCCTCGACGCGGCGGAAGCGCTCAGAATAGGACTCGTCACCAGGGTTGTCCCTGCGTCCGCGCTCGAACACGAGGTCGAAGCACTGGCAAATAAACTCGCCCAGGGCCCTCCGATCGCCTACAGATTTGCAAAACAAGCACTGCAGAGCGGGATCGAGCTTGATCTCGGGCAGATATTCGAAAAAGAGGTCATCGGACAGACAAAGTGCCTTATGACCGCGGATTTTATGGAAGGCGTATCGGCCTTTTTGCAAAAGCGCACCCCGGACTACAAGGGAGAGTAGCGGTTGGGAAAACCACGGTTTATTCCTGCCCGATGTATGCCTTGTTTATGCCTTGATACCCCCCGCCCGGATAAGGCCGGAATCCGCGGACACGATCGCGCATTGCGGTTATGTCCTTCATATACCATAAACTGACATACGGCAGGTCCCGGGCAACGATACGCTGAACGTGCCGGTATAGCGGCAAAGACCCGCCATTGTTGAGGAGACTGCGCGCCTGTTCAAGGAGTCTATCGACCCCGGGATTCGCGTAGTAACCCCGGTTCGCACCGTAGGGCGGCACTGCGTGCGAATCAAAGGCATAATAGTAGATATCCGGATCCATGACACCGACCCAGCGGAGGGTGTAAAGCTGGAAATTTCCATGACGGATATCATTGTAAAACGTCGCCCATTCATAGGACCTGAGGTTGACCTTTATACCAACCTGCCCGAGCTCATAGGCTATCGCCTGGGCCACGCGCATAGACAGAGGGTTGTTCGACGTCTTGAAATCAAGGGTAAAACGGTACCCGTTCTTTCTCGGAAACCCTGCCCTGTCAAGCAGCCGGTCTGCCTCTGCCGGATCATAGTCATACTCCTTTACATCTCCGTCGTACGCCTTGTTCCACGGCGGAAGTATACCGGTGGCGGGTTCTGCCTCATCGAACAGTACGTACCGGATAATCGCGCGGCGGTCGATTGCATGGGCGATCGCCTGGCGCACCGCCCGGATACGCAGGACAGGGTCCCGCATGTTAAACCCGAGATATTCATAGGAGTTGCCCTGTCCCTGGAGGATGCGGACATGCTTGTCGTGCATGAGGTTGCCAACCGCATCGGGAGGTACTGCATTCACCAGCAGGTCAATACTGCCCTTTTCGAGCTCGAGAACGCGTGTCAGATCATTGGGAATAACCCTGAAGACAAGCCTCTGTATACGTGGAGGCCCGCCCCAGTATCCCGGAAATGCACGCAGTTCCACAGTACGTGCCTGATCATACCGGTCAATCCGGTACGGTCCTGTACCGATCAGCCTGTCCAGGGGAAGATTTTTCTCCGCAGCAAGCCCGTGGGGCAGGATACCGATGGTCAGTGCCGTCAGGACAGGGGCGTAAGGCTGCTTGAGGCGGATAACAAGACGGTAGGGACCCGGGAGTTCGATACGCCGGATGTACGACAGGGCTTCCTTGTACGGTGAGTAAACCGGAGAGTCCAGCACCCTGCCGATAGTTGCGGCCACATCGCCGGAGGTAAAAACGGAGCCGTTCTGGAACCGTATACCCTTCTTCAGGGTAAAGGTCAGAACGTCATTGTGCCTGACAGAAAATCCCGCGGCAAGCCAGGGTACGAGTGTGCCCTTCCTGTCGAACCGTACCAGACCTTCGAAACAGAGGTTCGCAATCTGTGTCGAATAGGCATCCGTCGCATACCCGGGATCAAGGTTTGCCGGCGTACCCTCGATGCCGATGACCAGCGAGGATTCGCCGGAACGCTGCCGGTGGCATGAAGGGAGAAATACGGCCGCGAGCAGGATAAGTAAGAACAGCGCTTTTCTCATGCTGTGGTTCTATACCAGGGTGTACACCCTGTCAATCCGCAGGATTTTGTACGGCGCACAAAGTAATTGACATCATGTTGATCGATCTTATTATAT
>JAJYYW010000204.1 GCA_021800575.1 bacterium | reverse complement strand
TTAGATTGGTACCGGAAGGAATAATCCCGGACAACGCCGTTACTCAGGAAATGGTGGCAGGGACATCAAATACGTTAAATACGTTGCCCCTGCCACGATCAAGGCCGGGCTGTTGTCATCATGCCGGTCAAACGGAAATCGATCCCTTTCTGAACTGTGTTTTCCCGATCAGGGCGTTGATGAGCACCGGCACTCCCGCGCGTGATGCTTCAAGAGCCTGCCGGAGGACACCGTCGATCTCGTCTGCGCTGCGGATCACGAACCCACGTGCACCCAGACTTTCGGCAACCCCCTGATAGTCCGAATACCGCAGCACCGTGGCAACGTCGTCTTTGAGGTACTCGACCTGGTCCCGCGCTATCTGTGTCCAGCCTGCGTCATTCCCGATGACCGCGATCACCGGGATCTTGTGCCGCACCATCGTATCGAATTCCACCAGGCCGTAGCCTGCCGCCCCGTCCCCCCATATCAGCCATACGTCAGAATCCGGGCGTAACACCTTTGCCCCCATCGCAAATCCTGCACCAACGCCGAGGGTGCCGAACACCCCCGGATCGAGCCAGGTCAGGGGACTGCCCGGGCGAAGAATGTACGATGCGGTCCCGACAAAATCGCCGCCGTCAGCCACGATGATCGAACGCTCGTTCATCACGGTACGGATCCTCTCCAGCAGAAACAGCGGATTGACATATTCGGTTTTCACCTGCACCAGCCGTTCGATCTCCTGCTCCCGCGCCTTCTCGCGCCCCAGCAGGTCACTGTTCCAGGCTTGTCTGCCCGGTCCGGTTTTAACAAGCCCGGCACAAGCGATGAGGAATTCTGCGGGATCCCCGTGAACGGCGAGGTCCGGCCGCAGATTCAGTTTCAGGTCGTGCCTGTCGCGGTTGATCGAGATGGTCTTTGCACGCGGGTTCATGGACCTGCCATAGTTCAGGCGGAAATCGCACGGCTCGCCGGCAAGGATGATAAGATCTGCCTCTGCGAGTGCTTCCGTCCGCTTGTGGTGATACTGCAGGGGATGATCAGCTCCCATCAGGCCCCGCGCCATACCGGTCAGATATACGGGTATGCCCAGATCGCCGATCGCCTGCGTAAGCCCGGGTGCACGGGTGGGATCCAACAAAGCCTGACTTCCAACGATAAGCACCGGTTTTCTGGATCGTTCTATGAGCAGCACGGCCTGTTCGGGAGCTGATGCGGGGAATGCCGGTTTCGAGACCGGCAGCGGTACATGGTGCACGGTATCAAGATCGCAGGCATAGATGCGGTCGAGGTGGCGGTTCAGATACCAGTTGATGGCCCGGTCACGGAGTGTGTGCCGTTCTCCTGCTGCGCTCTTCACCCCGTACCACCGGCGCACGAGTACCTCGTCGTACAGTAAGTCGATGGGGCATTCTATGAAGACCGGCCCCGGTACGTCCGAGACCGCAGCCGCAAAAGCGGATTCGAATGCAGGGATGAAGTCGCAGTTCTTCCTGACGGTAAACACCGCCTTGACCGCTGCACGGATGATCGAGACCTGGTCGATGTCCTGCAGCGCCCCCCTGCCCCGCAGGACGGTTGCCGATGCCCCGCCGATAAGGATAAGGGGCGATTGCGCCATAGTGGCATTGATGAGTGCTGTAACGCTGTTGGTCACCCCCGGTCCCGCGGTAACGACAGCGACACCCGGCCGGCCGGTCAGTCTGCTGACGGCATCGGCCGCAAACACCGCGTTCACCTCGTGCCGTACATCGATGATACTGATACCGCGCTTCTTACTCTCCGTCAGGATGGGCGAAATATGTCCGCCGATCAAGGTAAAGATGTGACTGACCTTATGTTCGTTGAGTATTTCGGCAACGAGCGCTCCCCCGTTCATGCAACCACTCCCTGCAATGTCCTGGTCCCGGGTATCATGATCAACTCATCAGGAATTTCATTTTTCTCGTCATCCAAAACATGACCTTGAGAAAGAGCACCGTTTTTTTATCGTACGGATACCACCACGGCTTGTTCTTCAGCCACGCCCGGTCGATGTGGATGTGGACGGGCTCCACGAACTCCAGGAGTCCCATGTCCGCATGGGTTCTGCCGAACCCTGATTCTTTCGATCCGCCCCAGGGCGTCTCGGGTATGCCGTACGTCATGATGTGATCGTTGACCGTGACGGTCCCGGCAATCAGCCTCCGGGCCAGTGACTCAGCCCTCGTGATGTCTTTTGACCAGACGCTCGCGGTCAGCGCGTAGCGGGAGTCGTTTGCAAGACGGACGGCCTCTTCCTCGGTCTTGAACGTCATGATGGGGAGGAGTGGTCCGAACGTCTCATCCGTCATGACCTGCATGGTGTGATCGACATCGACCAGCACCGTCGGTTTATAAAAATACCCCTTCAGGTCCTGCGGCCTGTTACCGCCGGTCAGTATCTTTGCGCCCTTCGACGAAGCGTCCTTCACGTGGTTCTCCACGATAGACAACTGCCGCTGGTCAATCATCGAGCCCATATCGGTACTTTCGTTCTCCAGGGTATCGCCCTGCCGTATCCTGCCGGTATAGTCGACGACGCGCTCAACGAATGCATCCCGGATGCTCTCATCAACGTACACCCGTTCAACGGATGCGCACGTCTGTCCGGAATTCATAAAACCGGCCCACACGGCACCGCGTGCCGACATATCGAGGTCGGCGTCCTTCAGGACGATCATGGGATCCTTGCCGCCGAGTTCCAGCACGACAGGTGTAAGGTTCTCCGCAGCCGCTGCCATGATCTTTTTGCCGGTCGCCACGCTGCCCGTAAATATGATCTTCGACAGCTGCGCCTTCACCATCTCCGCACCGATCCTGCCGTCCCCGTACACGACCGAGAACAGGCCTTCCGGGAAGCCCGCTGCATCGAGCAGTTCCTTGATCTTTTTACCAATGAGCGGCGTCAGTTCGGAAGGCTTGAGGATCACCGCGTTGCCGGCTACAAGCGCCATGATGATCTCGGAAAACGGAATGGCAAACGGATAATTCCATGGGCTGATAATGCCGACAACACCGGCAGGTTTGTACATGATGTAGCTCTTCTTGCCCATGAACTTGAAGATTCGGATGGGGATCTTTTTGTCGGAAAGCAGCTTTTTTGCGCGCTTCGAATAATAGTTGACGACGTCTATCGAAGGATAGACCTCGGCAAGGATCGCTTCGAGATACGGCTTCCCGTTTTCCCTGGATATGAACTTGGCGATATCCTCGTAATGGTCCAGCATGTAGGCGGACAGCCTGTCGAAGAACGGCTTCCTCCCGTCAAATCCGAGGACCTCCCAGGCAGCTTGTGCCTGCCGTGCTTTCTTTACAACCTCCAGGAGCTCTTCCCGTGTCGTTACGTTGATCGATTCGATGGGATTGAGCGTTGAGGGATTGATCGATACAATCTGCTCTGCCATTGCGCCTCCTTCATCACTTCAAAAAACTGAGTTCAACTATCTGACCACTTCAATCATAGCATATTGTGAACTATCACCGCCATAGGCAGCAACTTTTGAAAAGCCGCTCAATGTCATTCCCGTGGAAACGGGAATCCAGCCTTGGGCTGATCCGCCTCGGAAGGACAGATCATTCTTATTGTTGTATAAACACCTTCTGGATTCCCACGTTCGTGGGAATGACAGAATTAATCTGAAATATCAACGGAGGGAGTAGGATTCGCCCTCAGGCTCTTCGCTCTGCGCCCCCGCTCATCGTCTTCGGGTCCGGCCACTTCACTGCCGCCGCCCCGGCGAGGCGGCTATTCCTCCCTTTTCGGTCGGCGTTCAGCGGCGTTCTCATCCATTCTCAAATATCAACGGAGGGAGTAGGATTCGAACCCACGATCCACTTGCGTGGATAACGGTTTTCAAGACCGCCGCCTTAAACCACTCGGCCATCCCTCCAACATGAATAAGATAGCAGTGACGAAAAAATAATCAAGCGATTTTTAATCTTGTCCCGCTTTGAAGCTATACTTCAATCTCAATATTTAAGTACCAGCTTCCGTCTTGACAACATCCGTATG
>JAJYYW010000203.1 GCA_021800575.1 bacterium | reverse complement strand
CTGGTGCGTGAAGCCGTTGTGGTCCTGGCGCCAGACATGCGAGGTCAGCAGGTAGTTCAGCGAGGCGATCTTGCGCCGCCACGGCAGGTGCGACGTGACCTTCAGCCACTTGGCGTGCTGGTTGAACATCGAATCCACGATATGGATAAAAGCCTCATAGGAGTTGAAAAGTCCGTGCCGCCCCGTAAGCAGGTAGCCCTCGAGCCAGCCCTCGCATTGGTGCTCGCTGAGCATTTCCATGACGCGGCCCGAGTGTGCGAGGAACTCGTCGTCCGGAAGGGTTGCAGCCTCCCATTGGCGATCGGTCGCTTCAAAAACAGTGTCCAGACGGTTGGAGAGGGTCTCGTCCGGGCCGAAGATACGGAAGTTTTGCTGTTCATGGTTCAGTTTCACCACGTCACGCAGGAACCGCCCGAGCATACGGGTATCGCCTTCACCGGGTGCCCCGGGAAAGGGCACGTCGACGGCATACCCACGGAAATCCGGCATCCGCAGATCGCGGAGCAGAACGCCGCCATTGGCGTGGGGGTTCGCACTCATGCGCCGTGTACCCTTCGGTGCGAGTTCCGCCAGCTCCTGCTTCAGCGTGCCCTGTTCGTCGAAGAGCTCTTCGGGACGGTAGCTTTTCAGCCATTCTTCCAGCAGTTTGAGGTGTTCGGGACGGGCAGCCGGGTCCGGGATCGGCACCTGGTGTGCACGGAAGGTACCCTCTATCCGCCGGCTGTCTATCACCTTCGGTCCGGTCCAGCCCTTGGGTGAATTGAGGACGATCATGGGCCAGCGCGGGCGTTCGATCCTGCCGCGGACGCGGGCGTCATGCCGGATTTTCTTGATCTGTCCGATCGCCGTATCGAGCGCAGCTGCCATGGCCTGATGCATCTTTACGGGCTCGCAGCCTTCGACAAAGGAAGGGTCCCACCCGTAACCGCGGAGCAGCTGCTCCAGTTCCTCGCGGGTGATGCGGGCCAGGACCGTTGGGTTGGAAATCTTGTAGCCGTTCAGATGCAGGATCGGCAGTACCGCACCGTCTGTAGCGGGATTGAGGAACTTGTTCGAGTGCCAGGCCGTGGCAAGAGGACCGGTCTCGGCCTCGCCGTCACCGACGACACAGGCAGCTATCAAATCGGGGTTATCGAGCACCGTACCGAACGCATGGCTGAGCGAGTATCCGAGCTCGCCGCCCTCGTGGATCGACCCGGGGCATTCCGGAGATGCGTGGCTGGGAATGCCTCCGGGAAACGAAAACTGGACAAAGAGCTTTCTGAGTCCGGCCTCATCCCGGCTGATGTCGGGGTAGATCTCGCTGTATGTACCTTCGAGGTATGCGTTCCCCACGACGGCCGGACCGCCGTGACCGGGACCGGAAATGTAGATCATATCGAGATCGTATTTCCTGATGACCCGGTTCAGGTGCACATAAATGAAGTTCTGACCCGGGGTCGTGCCCCAGTGTCCCAGGAGCATGTGCTTCACGTCCGGGAGTGACAGCGGCCGTCTGAGCAGCGGATTGTCATACAGGTAGATCTGACCGACCGACAGGTAATTGGCGGCACGCCAATAGGCATTCATTTTTCGCAGCAGAACGGGAGACAGCGGTTTGCCGTTTTTTTCCGTCTTTTTCGCTTTTACAGGGATGCTTTTCTTCATCCCTCTCTTTGTTTGCATGCGATACTCCTTTCTTGTCTTCTCCAATTCTATCTTTTTTCATCCCCGTGCGGATGACTTTTTCTCAGGGGAATGCCGAGGACCGTACAGACCATGTTCGCGATCATCCATTCTTCGTCCGTGTGCATGATGCGGACCCTGACCCGGCCTGCTTCAGCAGAAATAACGGCCTCGTTTGCAGTGTTCCGTTTTTGTTCGAGTTCGATACCAAGGAACCCCAGCCCGTCACAGATACGGGTACGGACCTCCGGAGCATGCTCTCCGATGCCGCCGGCAAATACCAGCGTGTCCAGTCCTCCCAGTGCAGCGGCAAACGCACCGATCCATTTTTTGACCTGGTAACAGAACAGAGCTATTGCCTCGGCCGCCCGCGTGTCCCGGGATTCCCGGTCGAGCAGGTCGCGCATGTCGGATCCGGTTTCCGATACGCCGAGCAGACCGGACTGAAAATTGACCATCTCGTTGAACCGTTTTGCGTCGATGCCGTGCGCGGTTGCCAGGTACCAGACCAGTCCCGGATCCAGGTCTCCCGACCGTGTGCTCATGGGGATGCCAGCTGCCGGGGTGAATCCCATGCTCGTGTCGATCGGTTTGCCCCAGTGCACGGCGGCAAGGCTTGCACCGTTCCCGAGGTGTGCGAGGATGATCCGGCCCTGTGCTGTTTGTAGCCCGGCCAGCCGTTCAAGTTCTTCCATGAGGAATGCATAGGACAAGCCGTGGAACCCGTAGCGCCGCACTCCCATTGCTTCATAGCGCCGCGGGATCGGCAGCAGTCGTGCCACGTGCGGCAGGTCGTGATGGAACGCTGTGTCAAAACACGCCACCTGCGGCAGGCCGGGGAACCTGCGGTGAAATACCTCGGTCAGCAGGATCTCCTCCGGCAGGTGATCGGGATCGAACGGGCTGAGCCGGTGAAGCTCTGCGACCATTTCCGCCGTGATCCGCTGCGGCCTGTTGTAGCCCGGTCCGCCGTGCACCACGCGGTGTCCCACCGCGGCCAGACCGTCCTGTCCGATGCGTTTCCCGATCCAATCAATCAGGATTTCCACGGCTGTCGTGTGATCCGGCGCAGTGACCGGCCGCAGAAAGTTGTCTGCCTGTTGCGTGCCTTTTACCCGGAGCATTGTTCCGTGCAGTCCGATCCGCTCCACGCTGCCCTCGAGCATGCGGATGAGAGATCCGTCTGCGGCAAACAAAGCAAACTTGATGCTCGACGATCCGCCGTTGATCGTCAGGATACGGGTGCCTGCCCGGTTCATGGGATCTGCCGCGGTTTCTCTTCCGGGACGCAACCACCGGCGTTCTTCTGCCCGGCAGGAGTCTCATGGCTGCAGCAAGGCAGCAATGTCGGGAAGAACGTACGGCGCCTGTAGTGAATGCCGGTGGTACCGGCATAAAAGGCCGTTGTCAGATGAGGAGCGATGACGGTCATCAATGGTCCTGCCGTACTTCCTGTAACAGGATTTACCTTCATTGGCGTGCTCCTTTCGCTCAACCCCGTTCGAAAGAGTGCGTCTTGTGCACGCCCTTTCGACGGGGACTTCAAAAAATCAATACCTGGTTTTCCACCATATCATACGGGGCTTTTTCACATGGTACCTTTAAAAATCGCCGAGCTCAGGGGAAGAAAGGGGAGAGACCATTCATGCTTTCCCCTGGCTCTGTCCTGCCCGAGCGGGCTTATGATATTAAGTATAATAATCCGACGGCATCTCTTCAATACGTTGCACGCAGGGGCCTTGCGATGACGGACACAAACAACGATTGTTCCGGAAGGTAAGCCCGAGGTGGCTCCTCCGGTACAATTCCCGGTTTAACGGCCGCGAGTAAAAATAGTAAAAATAGGGTCAGCGGCTTATTTCGTATATACGATACAAAAACGATTAATAGTGATATCTTGAGCGCATGCCAAGAATAGCAAGAGCAGTTGTAAAAGGATATCCGTACCATGTTACCCAGCGCGGAAACTATCGACAGCCTGTCTTCGAAAATGAAGCCGATTTCATCAGATACAAGGTATGGCTGACAGCATATAGTCAACGCTTTGGTTTGAAGATATGGGCATATTGTTTGATGCCCAACCATGTCCATTTTGTGTGTACTACGTTGAGATGAATGCTTCGCGAGGATAGAGGGATTGCTTGGCAGACGATTAAGGGCCAAGAAATGGGGAAGACCAGAAAAAAGAGTTAACAATGCCACCGGAGATTCACCGGAAGAAGAGAAGGGGTCAGCCATTGATATTGGACATTCAGTAGTGTAGGCTGGGAGAAACGCTTAACAAGGAGCTAACCGATGGCGAGGCCGCTGAGGTTCGAATACAAAGGAGCCCTCTATCATGTCCATGCACGGGGGAATGAGCGCAAGAAAATATT
>JAJYYW010000202.1 GCA_021800575.1 bacterium | reverse complement strand
AGCAACACCAATGATGCATGAAACCAAAGATCTTGAAGCTTTGATACCTTCAATTTTATAAAATTCCTTTTTTTGTCTTCTCTATTTTAAAAACTGATCTTGAGTACGTTGGCACTGATGGTAAGCAGGTTGGCTTGGCGGATTGGCAAGATTTGCGGCTCAAGCTCGATCGAAACGTCCTTACTGATGCTGTAGGATCTTGTAAGGTCATAGCCTACGAAAGCTCCGACAAATGTCAGCGCACCGCCTATATACCATGCAACCTGGTCAGCACCGCATTCATCATAACTATTCACGGTGCAATAGGAAAGCATAAAAACTGGTCCTGTCATGCTTCCAAGAAATGCGCCCCAGAACGTGCCGTCCTCATGGAGGGCATGACCTGCCAGAGCGACGCCGCCATCCATGCCCAAAAAACCCCCTGCAAAAATACCAACTATCAAACCAACGGCAGGATAAATTAAGCAATCAAATCCGCCGCGTCCTCCACAGACTGCAAGATCCACAATACCTCCCGTGACAACTCCGGATGCTCCGCCAATCACGGTCCCACCGATAATCCCGCCAATACCCGCAAACACCTTGATGACCTCATGTGAAGCCACCAGATGATGCACAATCGGCTGCCGAACGACCGGGGCACTTGCCGAAGGAGTTATGGGTTTGTGCTGCGTTTCCGGTATTGCGGGTTGCGATGGCTGTTTCCCATACTCGTGCCCCTTAAAGAATTTCTCCATGGATTTAAAAAAAAGTGACGTAGAAGTCTTTTTTTGCCCTTGTCTGGCAGAGGTGTCTCCGTTTGAATTGCCCAGAGCTGCAATCGGCATCAGGCAAACCAAAGCCGCGGCAAGCCCGGCCATTGCAATCCCCGGTCCCAGCCTTATGACCATAGAGGGCCTTTAGGAGGAAAGAATTGCGGACTCCGGACAGCATGGACACAACCAGTGCTCGATCTGCTACGAAGCCAATTTGATGTCATAACATCCTCCGGATTTGTCTATCTCCAGGTATACCTTCTGTTTCGCTTTCCCTTCTCACTGGATAGTACGTTTCGATCTTTGGGAGCATAAATATTCTCTTCATGGTGTTATCTCCCGGATAACAGGATTTGAAATGATAGTATTGGTATTCTGATTTACGGCAAACTCGAAGAAGCCCAGATAAAGATTATCATTCCATCCTGCAAGAGTGGGAGAACTTGCCATATACCCGCCGGAAAACCATTGGTGCACATTGAGCGAATTCCCCACATAGCTGAACCCGGTTCCATTGTAATAGGCCAGAAAAACCTGATCCATTTCGGTAAACGTCACATACATCGTGTTGTTTATAGAGAAGCCGCGAAGCTGCTCCGCATCCTGGCTGTCTGTTGCTATACCCGGATAATTACAGTTCACCGCATCATCAAGGCGGGTCCACTGCGTACCATCATACGTCGATACAATGCCCGTGGGTATGTACAAAAGCCCAAGATCCGGGTCTGTAAAAGGCTTTCCTTCGTTCCACATCACTGCAATACCACCGGGGATAGATGTTATACTGCATGAAGGCGCGCCCATCGCCATAAGCAATGGCGAATTGAACATCTTTAAGTTATTTGATAAACTGACCCATTGGGTGCCGTTCCATGTGCTGACAGGAATGGTAAGCTTACCGGTGCCGTCATTCCCCTGCATCCATACGACGACTGGTTCATTATTCAACATTGCAATGTCCAGCGAAATGAGAAAACAGCCGGGCGGAATCGTCACGGGACTCACGATCGGACGCCATACTGATCCGTCATAACTGACGACATTGATAATAGTTGACCCTGTTGTAAGCTGTTCTCCATAGGCAAAATAAAGCATACTCGCCGTTGCTGTAATGCTGCTGATGGCGACGACGGTATCGCTGATATTGACAAGCGGAAGATTTCCGATTACCTCCCAGTTGATTCCTGCCCATCTGTCGACGGTTACTCCGGTGATTTCATTCATAGCTACCACCGGGCTGTTCTTATACATACCGAGACTTAATAAATCTGCGCCGCTGATAAAATATATAAAACTTTGCGGGATCGTTCCGACGACACCACCGAGCGGACTTAAGGCCTTACCATCCCATGACGACACATAGACATTCGCACTGGTTGCTGTCATAAAATCTGCGCTGTTGACTCCGGACCAGCCTATATAAAGTTTGTCTCCGGATGTCATGACAAGGTTGCCGACAATGTCGTTCGTCTTCTGAAACCCCTGGAGAATAATGCCTCCGGCCGAGCCGTTATGCGATGGGCCCGGCCGGCAACCGCTCAGCATGAACAAGACCGAGACGACGATGGCTAATGGTTTGAGCATATCATTTTTATGCAAAATCAACAATGGTATAGAAATGCAAAATTCACCGACGTTGAACTCCCCTTTTCAGCATAAGGAAGCGTTATCGATCCGCCCGGACTTGCAGAAACATTCGTGGACGTCAACTTGTGATAGATTATCTCTCCTCCCAATGAAATCTGGGCGCCGATATGCGTGCGCAGCACAACTGTTAAGCACTTCATAAAACCTCCCCATCCAATGTATCTATAAAAAGTCCGCCGGTTCCCGGACTATCAACAGAAACAAACCTATCTGCTCAAGGAGAGCGTTGTAGCCGTACATGATGCGCAGTAGTAATAATAAACCATAAAACGATGCGGGAGTCAAGGTGCTAAAATCAATATGAGTGAATCAATGCTGGCAGTGCGGGCAGAACAGCGTCCTCCGGCCAGCAAGCCGCGTGTTGACGATGCGTGAACCGCACACCGGGCAGTTTTCCCTGCCTTCCAGCGAGAGGAACGGCCGGCTCTCATCGCCGCGGGCCGTTGTTTTTTCAATGGCGTTTTTGAGCGTCGTGCGGACGGCGTCGTACAGCCGTTTTGATTCGTCGTCCTCCAGGCTGTTCGCAGGCCGTCCCGGGAGGATGTGCGCATGGAACAGGATCTCATCGGCATAGACGGCACCGATACCTGCTATGACTGCCTGATCCATGAGAACTTGTTTTATTTTAGTTTTCTTTTTGGAACATGCACCGGCAAAGTAGTCCCTCGTGAACTTTGCAGGCTGTGCAATCGGATCAGGACCGAGCTTTTCGAGCGCGTCCACGCCCGTCCCGAACCACACGCTCGCCCATTTCAGCAGGAACAGGGCGCGCCGGTTGTCGAACACAAACCGGGCACAGACAGACGGGAATGTTTCTTGGGCCCCTGCCACCGCCATGTCGCCGAACAACCCGAAATGCAGGGTCACCAGTATCTTGTCCGCAAACCCGAGGATAAGGTACTTGCCCCTCCTGTCCACGGTGAGCAGTGTTTCACCGGTCATACGCCTGCGGAGGCCCGGGTCATCGTGTTTCACAATGCCCTTTTTCTTTATATCGAGAGACAGCAGAACGCTGTTCGCACATGCGTGCTCAATGGTCAGGCGCCGCGCTTCGACTTCAGGCAGCTCCGGCATATCAGTCCAGCTCCCGGATGATGGACATCACCTGTTCCGGCGAGGCGGCGCTGATCAACGCATCCCTGTTGCGTTCAACCTTGAGCAGTTTCGATACGCGGACAAGGGCTTCGAGGTACGGCTCCCGTTTTTGTGCAGGACCAACAAACATGAACACCAGCTTTACCGGTCCGGACGAAGCGTCGAACGGGATGCCCTCCTTATCGATGCCGATTGCAAGCACCGGCGCTTCGATCCTGTCGGACACAATATGGGGAATGGCAAGAGAATAGCCGATGGCAGTTGACATGACTTCCTCACGCTCCTTGAACCGCTTCAGCACTGCATCTTTTTCCTCGAACGGCTGTGCCGCTACCATCAGACCAACAAGGTCCGCAAGAACAGCGTCCCGCTCTTTGACGGGAAAACTGATCCGTATAAGGTGTTCATCCGTTATGTCTAGAAGTCTCAATGCCATCGTATTATGTTAATATAAAGTCTGGTGTCTGGCAACAATAGCCGACGGCGCCTGATGCATCAGGACCTCAGGGCTATGAGGGCGGACAACAGCTCAGAGGTGCTCGGAAAA
>JAJYYW010000201.1 GCA_021800575.1 bacterium | reverse complement strand
ATGGAACGTTTGGTGTTCAGGTTGTACACATCCGTACTCCAGTTCTGTATGGTCGTATACCGGGCGCGGGCTCCCTCCAGAACGAAGATTTCCACCACCGCCGAATGGAGTGAACTCACACTGTACCGCGGGGCAGTGCAGCCCTCGATATAATGGACTTCCGCGCCGGGCTCAACGATGATGAGGGTGTGCTCAAACTGGCCCGATGACTTTGTATTCATCCGGAAGTAGGTCTGCAACGGTATTTCCACCCTGACCCCCTTCGGCACATACACAAAGCTCCCGCCGCTCCAGACAGCCCCGTGCAGAGCGGCAAACTTGTTATCCGCCGCGGGAACACACTTTGTCATAAAATACTCTTTGACAAGATCCGGGTGCTCTTTGACAGCGGAATCCATATCGGTAAAGATGACCCCTTTGCTGTCCCAGGCCTTTTTAAGGTTGGTGTACACGGCCTCTGACTCGTACTGTGCAACAAGGCCTGCGAGGTATTTCTTTTCCGCCTCAGGTATACCGAGAGCGTCGTACGTCTTTTTGATTGCCTCGGGAACGTCTTCCCATTTCATTGCCTTGTAATCTTCCGGTCTGATGTAGAATATGATTTCATCAAAATTGAGTCCTGACAGGTCCGGTCCCCACGTCGGGATAGGTTTCTTTTTAAAGATTTCATACGATGCGAGCCTTTTCTCAAGCATCCATGCAGGTTCCTGCTTCTGCGCGGATATTTCCCGTATCACCGCTTCATTCAATCCCTTGGGCGACCGGAAAACGTATTTTGAGTCAACCGGCTGTTCCAGCACGCGTTCCATGGGGTCTATCGTTGAAGAGCTCATCTATGCCTCCTTTACCCATTCGTAACCCATCTTATCGAGCTGCTGTGCAAGCTCATATCCGCCGGACTTGACGATTCTGCCGTCTACCATGATATGAACAAACTGAGGTTTAATGTAGTCAAGGATACGCTGGTAATGGGTTATCAGGAGCAGGGAAAGATGGTCCTCTGCTATCAGTTTATTAATGCCATCGGAAACAAGCCGCAGTGCGTCGATATCAAGACCGGAATCTATCTCGTCGAGCACGGCAAGCTTTGGAAGCAGGACAGCCATCTGCAGAATCTCGTTGCGTTTTTTCTCGCCGCCTGAAAATCCCTCATTCAGGTACCGGTCAAGGAACGATTGCGGGATGGACATGGAGAGCGCCCGCTTGTTCAGTGCCTTATGAATCGCCAGAATCGGAACATCTTTTTGCTCTTTTGCCTCGACCGCGGTCCTGAGAAAGTTTTCTACCGACACACCGGAAACCTCCAGGGGATACTGAAACCCCAGAAATATTCCTTTTCGAGCGCGCTCATCCACGCCAAGTCCGAGTATCGATTCTCCATTGAACAGAATGTCACCATCCGTGACTTTGTATTTCGGATGCCCCATGATCGTATATGAAAGAGTTGATTTCCCGGAACCGTTCGGTCCCATAAGCGCATGAACCTCAAACGGGTTTATGGTCAGATCCAGCCCTTTGACAATCTTTTTGCCGTCTATCTCGACATGTAAGTTCTTTATTTCAAGCAAAGCCATACAACCTCCATCTTTAGTATGATAGTCATTTATTAAAAAGTCTTCAACAAGGCAAGTTTTATTGCAATTTAAAAATCAGGCTTATTATATAGTTATATATATGAACATTACAGAACGTATCCAATCCCTCGAAAAATTTGGTATACAACCAGGGCTCGGGCGCATTGCAGTAATGCTCGGTTATCTGCAGCACCCTGAGACGGCATATAGAACCATTGTTGTGGGGGGTACCAACGGCAAGGGTTCAACCTGTGCAATGATTGAATCCATCCTGCGTTCCGCCGGACACACGACCGGGCTCTACACCTCTCCGCACCTTGTCTCCATGAACGAAAGAATCCGGGTCAACGGGGTCATGATTGATCAGGCAGTATTTGAAGCTCTTGCAGAATCTGTATTCGGCATCATCGACAAACACACCGACGTGGCCGGACTAACCTACTTCGAATTTATGACCGCCGCCGCCCTGCTCCATTTCAAAAACGAGAAGGTCGACAGTGCGGTCCTTGAGGTTGGTATGGGAGGCAGGTTCGATGCGACCAATGCGGTACAACCGGATGTCTCTGTCATTACCAACATTGCATTGGACCATCAGCAGTACCTCGGTACGACGGTGGAGCAGATCGCCAGGGAAAAGGCGGGCATCATCAGGCGGGGAAAGCCCTTTGTTACGGCAGATACAGCGCCGGCATCCCGCAAGATCCTCGAGGAAGAATGCGCGAAAAGAGGCGGGGTACTGTACGCACTGCACAGGGATTTTTCAGTTTCCGGAGCTACCGGGAATTTCGAATTTTCCAACAAGCAGCAGGCATTGCTGAAACTTCAGACCCCCCTGCGCGGCAGGCACCAATTGGATAATGCTGCGGCAGCAATCCAGGCAGTCCTTCTGATCGATCAGACAGGTGAACGTGTTACAGGTACCGCCATCAGGAGCGGCCTCCTGCAGACATCATGGCCCGGCAGGTTTGAACTCATTCATAAAAACCCGGATGTCATCCTCGATTCGGCACACAATCCGGCAGGTATCCGCTCTCTCGTACAGGCATTCACGGATGCTTACGGCCTTCATGAACATGAGCCGTTCCCTGCTTCCGTACCGGGGGTACAGCCCCCCCGCAGCGCGCGGACTGTACCCCCGGACACATCCCGGGGGACTGCGCAGCACCATGCACCACCCGTCACCGTGGTATTCGCTGTGTCGAAGGACAAGGACTGGCAGGGCATGCTTGCCCTGCTCGGAGCCATAGCGAAGAGGTTCGTTGTGACCTCCTACACGGGTGAACGGAGCGCAGCGACCGGAGAGCTTGCGGATTTTATCCGTTCACACTTTCCTGCCGCTCTACAGCCGGATGACGTCGTGGACTCACCGGCACGGGCGCTCTCCCGCGCCCTTGCCATAACACCCGATAATGGTGTAATCATGGTAACGGGTTCGATTTTTTTTATCGGCGAGATTAAAAAGGAGACACTGTTATGATCTATGCGGGAATACATATAGATGCCCTTCTGGAGGATGCCGTGAAAGCCGGGGCGGACTTTGCCGAATTGTTTTTCGAAGAAACATCGTTTTCAAATATACGGGTAGAATCCGGAAAAATTGACAAGGCAATCGCCGGGACAGACCGGGGCATGGGGTTACGATTGTTCAGCAATGCCATCGTGTATTATGCCTCGACAACAGACCTTACGCAGGATGGTGCAAATAATTTATTGAAGGTACTGTCCGCGTATCTTCGTCCGGGAAAGGAAACTCGCCCTGTTATCCTGACCGGGCCATCCACCGCACACACCAGGGTTCTCAAACATCCTCTCGGCGTTCACCTCGGGCGAAAGGCAGATATTATCTCCTCCGGCCGGAACGAAGCGTATAAACTGAGCGATCAGATTATACAGGTTCAGGGAACCTATATTGACAGTGTGCGGAAGATAGCGATTTTTTCTACCGCCGGAACATCTGTTGAGGATGAACAGGTGCGGACTACCATCAGCTTCAACGTTATCATGGAAAAAGACGGCAAACTGCATACCGGGTATGAATCCCTCGGAGGCTCCGCGGGCATGGAGATTTTTAACAACGACGCACAGATAACAACGGCAAAGACCGCGGCAAACAGGGCTATCAAGATGAGCAACAGCATACCGATCAAGGGCGGACGGATGACCGTCGTCCTGTCGAGCGATGCCGGAGGTACGATGATACACGAAGCAGTCGGACACGGGCTCGAGGCCGACCATATCTACAAAAACCTATCCGTGTATGCGGACCAGCTGGGCCGGTCTGTTGCTTCGCCGCTCATTACCGTTGTGGATGACCCGACGCTCCCGGGCATGCGGGGCTCTTTCAGCTATGACGATGAAGGCACACCTGCTCAACGCAATGTGGTGATAGAAAACGGTATTCTCAAAAATTACCTGTTTGATCGTAAATACGCGATGGAACACACCATGAAGCCGACCAGCAACGGCCGAAGGGAATCATTCAGGTACCCGCCGATACCGAGGATGACGAACACCCTTATCCT
>JAJYYW010000200.1 GCA_021800575.1 bacterium | reverse complement strand
CCATAATTCTCCCTCTTGGTTTTTACTCAATATACCACAATCTGATCATCGCTTGATAGCACTATATTTATGCTTTTTATACGAACTTACATAATTGTGACACAGCCTCCATAGGAGAGGGCTATCGCCTGTCCTTCGCGTTTCGTGTCCGCATAATTATATCCCCAGCCGGCGTAGTTGTAGACCGGCCAGTTTTCATCGGCAAGACCATCCGGATTGTATCCGAAGGCGTCGACCGTGCTCGTGTGAACAATCCTCTTCACGTTCAAAGCAAGGGCGCTCTGGAAGACGGTCCGTACTCCATCGACGTTGGTCTTTCTCTGGCGTGCGAATTGCTTCTTCCAAAAGCTCGTATCGCCCGCAGTGTGGATCACCGCATCAACCCCGTCCATGGCGTTCCTGACCGCCGCCGCATCGGCGACATCGCCGAACAGAATATCTACACCGCTGCGCCGTATGTAATCGACCGGTGAGCCTTCGAGCGTAAACGCCCTGACCGTCCAGCCTCTGTCCAGACATACGTGTACGATATTGGTGCCGAGAAACCCAGCCGCACCGGTAATCAGTACCTTCATATCCAGTTGCATACACCGCGGGTGCAGAAAAAGCAACCGCACGTTCACGTGCCATGGTTGGTTAGCTTGACAGCTTCGACGGATCCCTATAATTTCTTGTCCATCTGGATGCTGAAGCTTGTTCCTGCCCGAACATGTTCTTCGATGTTCCAAACGGGTGCCGGAGAATCCCCGGGCACTACGGTACACAAAAAAGGTTAGTAAAAAACAAAGGAGTGTTTCATGGCTTACAGTAACGATACCCTGTGCGGTATATTTCACAACCAGGCAGAGCGCTACGGAGACAAGTGTGTGTTCCTGATGGGAAAGTTCGACATACAGGGGGACCCGGCGGCAGCATGGCGTTCCATCACCTGGAGAGAGGCCCAGGACGAGGTCATGGATCTCGCGGCAGGACTGCTGGTTCTCGGCCTGCACAAAGGGGATCGGGCGGCCATATTCTCGGAAAGCAGGCCGCGGTGGATCATAGCGGACCAGGCAATCCAGGCGTGCGGCGGCATCGAGGTCCCGCTGTATCCGACCCTGAGCAAGGATGAACTCGCGTTCATGCTCAAGGACAGCGGCTCCCGGCTTCTCATCGCATCCAACCAGGAAAAGGCTGAGATGGCACGTGGTGTCATGGGGAACAAGTCCGACATAAGGGCAATCATAACCATGGGCACCTGGAAGGGGAAAAAACCCGAAGGTGTCTATACCTTTACCGAGGTCATGGATATCGGCAGAAAGAAAGGCAGCAGAAAAACCGTGGAGAAAGGCATCAAAGCCGTCAAGCCTGAGGACGTCGCTTCCATCATCTACACCTCGGGTACCACGGGGAGACAAAAGGGGGCGATCCTCACGCAGAAGAACTGGATCGCCAACACACATCAGAGTTCCAACTCCACGCTGCTCAAGCGGGTAAAAGACCTGGATCTCCACCTCTTGAGCCTCGTCCACCTGCCCCTGTGCCATGTCATGGGAAGGACCGCCGACTACCATGTCAGCGGTCTCAAACTGGGCGGCACCCTCGCATTTGCCGAGAGCTTCAACACCATCCAGAAAGACATGCTCGAGCTGCGGCCCAACGTCGTGGTCAGCATACCGCGGTTCTATGAAAAAACGTACGACATGGTGCGTTCCGCTTTTTCACGCGCGGATTCGCTGAGCCGGAAACTGTTCGACTGGTCCATGATTCAGGGTGAAAAATTCACCAACAGCATGGCAACCGGGACCCGTCTCCCCCAGCTCGATCTGATGCGCTTCTCCCTCGCCAACAACCTCCTGTTCAACAGGATCAAACAACGTGCGGGCATGGAACGGCTTGTCCTTGCTGTATCGGGCGGCGGGAAGCTGTCGAAAGAGGTGTGCGTCTTCATCCGTTCACTCGGCATCCAGCTCAACGAGGGCTACGGGCTCACGGAAACGGCCCCGGTCATCAACTTCAACGAGCCTGAGTTCAGAGACGTCGATATCGACCATCTGCGCTGGTTCAAGAAAAAGATGGTGGACTGGACCGTGGACCTCATGATCACACAGCAGGCGAAAGGCAAATCGCCCTTCACCAACCCCCTGCGCGCGCTCAAGCTCTCCCTCGCGTACACCACGGTGGCACACCGTCTGCAGATCAAGCCAGGTACCGTCGGCAGGCCCGTCATCTGGACCGAGGAAAAGATAGCAGAGGACGGTGAAATTCTGGCCAAGGGACCGCAGATATTCAAGGGCTACTGGAACCTGCCCGAAGCGACCAAAGAGGCATTTACCGAGGACGGCTGGTTCAAGACCGGCGACATCGGCGAGTTCGATAAGGAAGGCTTCCTCAGCATCACGGACAGGAAGAAGGAACTCTTTGTCACCTCGGGCGGAAAGAACATAGCGCCCCATCCGATCGAGCTGTCGCTCATCGCAAAGCCCTACATCGATCAGGCCTGCCTCGTCGGAGACGGGAAAAAGTATATCGCAGCACTGGTCGTCCCGGACTTCAATGAACTGAAGTTGTTCGCCAAGGATAACCACATCAAAGCCTCCGGAGACAAGGAACTGCTCGCACAGCCGAAGGTCCAGGAGCTCATCAAGAAACAGGTGGACGAGATCAACGACAACCTTGCGCGGTATGAACAGATCAAGTACTTCACTGTTATCGATACGCCGTTTTCCGTCGAAACGGGAGAACTCACGCCGACACTCAAGCTCAAGCGCAGGATCATCAACGAGAAATACAAGGATGCCATCGAGGCCATGTTCAACAAGCCCCAGGAAAACCGGGAATCTTAACGCGACCGCTGTTCCTGCTTCACGTCGTCAAAGACGGCGCGGATCTTGGGTGAAACGAGGCGGGGATTCATGCGGAAGCCGGGGGCAAGCTTCAGCAGCTTCATGAACTCCCCCTTCGCTGCAACTGTTTCGCCGAGCGCGATGTAATCGTATGCCCGGTACAGGTGGATAGTGATCAGGTCTTTTTTCAGGATCCTGTCCTGCGGCACCCTGAGCGTGATCCCCAGGAGCTTGTCCGCAGACAGCGTGTATTCCCCCCGGTCATACAGTGCACGGGCTTCGCGCAGGTCCCTGCTGTACAGTGAAGTGTCCGTTTTTTCCGGCAGCCGTTTGTGCCGTGATGTGCTGTTTACCCGCCGGACCTTCTCTGCCATGATGGGTATGGCAAGCACCATACCCGTTTGTATGCTGTTCAGTGTCTTCAGGCCGTTATAGTCCCTGAGAAACACGGCATCCTTTTCGCCGCCGAGGTAGGTTTCCGCGAGGGCATCAAGCGTATCGCCCGGCCGCACTTTATAAAACAGTTCGAACGGAATTTTGACCGTGGTCCCGGGCTTGAGGACACTCCCCGCCTCCTTCCCGTTAAGCAGGGCGAGCGCTGCCGCCTTGTGCGGGTCCTTGAGGTAATGTGCTGCAAGATTCCTGAAGGTCTCCCGTCTGTGTACCTTCAGGACCGTGACAAAGGGGATGAGTATGACCTTGCCGGGTTTCAGTTTTTGTTTGGGATCGAGATGATTGAGCATGATGATGTACAGGTCCTTGTTATCAGTGCCGTAGTACTGCCGGGCAATCGCGGGCAATGTATCTCCCGGATTCACCCGGTAGCGCAGGACCGAGGCAAAACAGGTCGAAGCCGTGAACAGCACGAGCACTGCGATCAGGGTTCTCTTCACTTTTTCGTCCTCTCCGGGTGCATCGTTACCCGTACAAAAACAACGCCGTTGTCCGGAACATCGATCGTTCTCATCACCGACCCGTAGTACGGATTTTTGAACAGAACTTTATGTTTGCCGGCGGATACCGGAAATCGCTGCGCCGTCGGCGTCAGTCCTGCCCGTTTCCCGTCGATATAAACCTCTGCCCAGGGCGCTGCGACGACCCTGATGAAGCCTGTTGCACGTACTGCAGGAACCTTGCCGGTGTGCGATCCTGACATGCCGGTCAGAGAAACGGCTGCTGCCGACGCTGTCACCGGTATCATCAGTATAACAACCAGACAACCGAAGGCCAGCCCGGCCTTTACCATCTCGGGTATCGGCGGAATGTTCAGCGATC
>JAJYYW010000199.1 GCA_021800575.1 bacterium | reverse complement strand
GAGGAAACCGTATTTAACGCCGTACCTCTTATCCGTAATCTTCAGGGGCCTCAGCGGCAGTGTTGAAAGCGTGTCTTCCCCTTCGTTATAGGCCTTGATGTGGTCGATGATAATCCTGACCGTGTCCATGGGGTTCTTTCGAACGCCAAGATTGGTTGCTATGGTGTTGGTCGTGCCTCCGGGAAGAGGAAGTATAATGGGAAGACTGGATTCTGGTATGCTCTTGATCATCTCTGTGATCAGCCTCTGGGCTGTCCCGTCTCCACCATTAATCATGAGAAGGTTTATACCTTCCTCCCGTATCATGCGTATCGCCCCCGGCAGGTCAGACGGCGAGTAAACGTCGATGATCCTATACGTGTCGGGGACCATTCCCTGAAACTTGTCTTTATTGTACTTATACCGCTTATTCTTGCCAGAATTCATGTTATTAAAAATACAGCATCGCAATTCCATAAGGATCTCCTTAATAATCGATTTATGTCCGTTCATTATAATAGAATTGCGGAAAGATCAAGGAAACCACGTACCGTTTTTAAACACCAGGTATGCTGTTTTCTTCTTCGTTCATGCGGTATGACTGAACGCACCAAACCGTGCTGCTACGGACGCACACCGTATGCTTGATATAAAGCTTTGAAGTGTGTAATACTCGAAACTATGGAAAATTTCAGGGACTACATACAGCACGATATCCTGATCATGGACGGTGCCATGGGCACCATGCTCCAGAGGTCCGGTATGCTCAAGCCGGGCATGGCGCCCGAGCTGCTGAACATCGATCAGCCTGACCTGCTTGTGAACATCCACCGCGAGTACATCGAGGCCGGTGCGAATATTGTCGAGACCAACACCCTCGGTGCCAACCGGGTCAAGCTCAGGGAGTTCGGGCTTGCCAACGAGGTGCGTAAGATCAACACCGCCGCGGTCAGAAATGCCCGCGCTGCTGCACAGGGTAAGGCCTTTGTTGCGGGTGATATCGGGCCGACCGGCAAATTCCTCACCCCGGTCGGAGATCTCGATTTTGACGAAGCAGTGGACATCTTTAGGGAACAGGCCGGTGCATTGCTCGAGGCGGGCGTGGACCTGTTCTCCATCGAGACTATGATGGACATCAAAGAGATCAGGGCGGTCATGATAGCGATACGCGGTCTGTGCGACCTGCCGGTCATGGCGATGATGACGTTCAACGACGACTACCGGACGACCCTGGGCACGCCTCCGGAGGCAGCGGCCATTGTGCTCGAGGCGCTCGGAGCAGATGTCATCGGTGCAAACTGCAGCCTCGGGCCCGGGGGCATTTACAATGTCATCAAGCGGATGTCGAGGGTGACCAGCCTTCCGCTCATTTCCGAGGCGAACGCAGGCATGCCTATATTGAAACACGGCGCAACGGTGTTTCCCGCGACACCGGAACAGATGACTGAGCACATGGAGCAGTCCCTCGCGCTCGGCGTGCGGGTGTACGGCGGGTGCTGCGGCACAACCCCTGACCATATCCGACACATCGCAGAGACCGGGCTCAAACTCCACAACAGCATAGCCTACGAACAGAAACAGGATGTGTCCCTGAAGCTTGCGAGCAGAACAGAATTCAGGGAGCTTGTCCTTGGTAAGGATACGCTGCTCATCGGGGAGCGGATCAATCCCACGGGCAAAAAGATATTCTCCGGTGAACTGAAAGCCGGAAAAACCAAATACCTGCGCGAGCAGGCACTCCTCCAGCAAAAAGCCGGCGCGCACGTGCTCGATGTCAATGTCGGTACCCCGGGTATCGATGAGCCGTCCATGATGGCCAAGGCGATCTTTGCCGTCAACGGCGCTTCCACGCTCCCGGTATCCATTGATTCGTCGAACATACAGGCCGTCGAGGCCGGGCTCAAGGCCATTGACGGTAAACCACTGGTCAATTCGGTTACCGGCGAGACAAAACGGCTGGTGCCGACCTTGCAGCTCATCAAGAAGTACGGGGCGTCCGCCATCGTCCTGCCGGTGGACGATACGGGCCTGCCGAAAACGGCGGCTGAGCGGATTGCCATCGCGCGCAGGGTCATCGAGACCGCACAGCAGATGGGTATCAGGCGCAGCAACCTGATCGTCGATGCGCTGACGCTGACCATCAGTGCCGAGCCGCACGGCGGCGAAGAGACACTGAAGACCATCCGCGACGTTTCAGCGCAGCTCGGCCTGCCCTGTGTGATGGGACTGAGCAACATCTCGTTCGGGCTGCCTGCGCGCAGCCTTGTCAATAGTCATTTTCTTTCCATGGCGATGTCCCAGGGAGCGGGCATGGCGATCGTCAATGTTCTCGACGAGGACATGCGGCACGCGTATCTTGCCTCGTCGCTGCTACTCGGAAGAGACGAAAACGCACGCAGGTTCCTGGAAGCATTTTCAGCCCAGGACCAAACGCCGGCACAGGTCCAGCCGAAAGGCGCGGATACGGACATATTCTCCCGGCTTCAGAATGCGGTCATCAGGGGCGACGAGGAGGGCATTGTCTCCCTGGTCGAAGAGGCGCTTGCAGCAGGGCATGATCCCCTTGGTATCAGCAACAACGGGTTGGTCCCGGGCATGGACGTCGTGGGACAGTTCTTCAAGACCGGCAGGATGTTCCTGCCGCAGGTCATGCTGTCTGCGGAGACCATGAAAAAGGCATTTGCCCGGATCAAACGGGAGATGAAGAAACAGCAGAAGGGCACGAAGAAGATCCTTATGGCAACGGTGGAAGGGGACATTCACGACATCGGCAAGAACATCGTCATCACCCTGCTCGAGAACAACGGGTTCGACGTGCTCGATCTGGGCAAGAACGTTACAACGGATGAGATCGTCAGGCAGGCGCAGGAGCACAGGGTCGACCTGATCGGTCTGAGCGCGCTGATGACGACCACAATGACGGAGATGGGCAGGGTCGTCCATGCAGTCAGGGAAAACGGGCTCAACATCCCGGTTGCCGTGGGCGGCGCCGTGGTGACCGGCGAGTATGCGAAAGAAATAGGGGCCGAGCTCTATGCGCGGGACGCCATGAGCGCGGTCGAACAGATCAAAAACTTTTTCGGAGTACACTGATGCCTTCAAAAAAGATTATATTGATAGACAACGATATCGAGTACCAGGCGCTCATCACCAGCGCGCTTGAACCGGAGAATTACCGGATCACCACGGCGCTGGACGGCGAGAGCGGTTTCCAGCTTGCGAAGAAGGACAGGCCGGACCTCGTTATCATCGCCATCGAGCTGCAGGACGCAAACGGCTATCTGATCTCCAAGAAGTTCAGGGAAGACGACGGTATGAAGAGCATTCCCATCATCCTCATCTCGCGGGACGCAAAGCCCAAGGACTTCGATCAGCACCGGAAGCTGAAGATCCGCGCAGACGAATACCTGCTCAAGCCCTTCAGCGAAGAGGTCATTCTTTCGAAGGTGCAGAACCTCATTGGCTTTCACATCACGGAAAAGGAGTTCGAACTGATGCAGGACCATCTCAACTCCATGATCCAGGAAAAGATCCTGCTCGATGACCGGATCAGCGGACTGGAGAAGGAAAACGAGGACTTGAAATCACGGCTGGGCGGTGTCCAGGAGGTCCAGCGTGCACTCAAGGAGAGCAGGGACAAGGAGGCCGGACTGCTCAAGCAGCTCAACGAGAACAAGGAGCACACCAAGGTGATCGACAAGTGGCTGACCGAGGCTACCGAGGCAAAGGACCGGCTCCAGAAAGACAACGATACCCTGACCAGGGACACCGAAGCAGCGAAGGCGGAGCTCGATAAGGTACGAAGGCAGGTCAACGATCTCACGACAGCGCTCGCAGCACTCCAGGCAAGGACAAAGAACAACAACGCTGCCATGGAAAAGATCCGGGGGCTGCTCAGCCAGGCACTGTCACTATTCCCTAAGGAATAGGCCGCAGCGGGATGAAGAGAGAAACAAGAGTTTATAATAAAAATATAAGATTGAAGATTCAATACTGAAAAAGAAATACCAAAACTCGATGCAGGACACAACAGTCAAAACACAGGGTTCGAAATTAAAGATAGGCGTGCTGGTTTCCGGGAACGGGAGCAATCTGCAGGCAATCATCGATCGCATCAATGACGGCAGGCT
>JAJYYW010000198.1 GCA_021800575.1 bacterium | reverse complement strand
CCTGTCAAAACAGGACCGGGAAGATATCATCTATGCAAGCCCCATGCACGACATCGGCAAAATCGGTATTCCCGATCACATCCTGCAGAAGAATTCCGGTCTCACAAAAGATGAATTCGAGGTCATCAAGACACACACGACGATTGGAGGTGTCCTGCTCGATGGGGCTGATTCAAATATTCTGGTCATGGGTCAGCAGATTGCGCTGTCGCATCATGAAAAGTGGGACGGCAGTGGTTACCCCATAGGACTCAAAGGATCACAGATCCCCCTGATTGGCAGGATCGTCATGATAGTAGACCAATACGATGCACTCCGGAGCAAGCGGCCGTACAAGGAGCCCTTTTCCCATGAAAGGGTCTACGACATCATTACTAAAGGCGACGGGAGGACGATACCGGCGCATTTCGATCCTGGTCTTCTCGGGGTATTCAAAAAGCTCTCCGATAAATTCAACGATATTTACAATTCCTTCAAAGAAGAAAATGAGGCAAGAGCGTAACCTATGAAACCTGTCCTACCGGTGTGTTGAGGATTTATCCGATTTTCCAACTTCGGGTTGGGATGCCGCCGTTGAATCCTTTTTCAGGCTTCCGGAAATATCCTTTTTCGGTGTCAACTCCTGTGCGCCGGTTTCAATGCCGTACGCCATGAAAATGTTCGTGTCCTTGGGAATATACTGCTCGAACATAGCCTTATTGTTTGCGTGAATATAGGCTTCCGATGCGGATATCTTCTTCAGTTTTAACAGGTCAAGGATGGCCTGGTCCATGACCTGCATGCCGTCCTTCCTTCCTATCTGTATTATCGACGGTATCTGGAAAGTCTTCGCCTCCCGTATCAGGTTGGATATGGCGGGGGTCACGACCATGATCTCGAGGGCAGCTACCCTGCCCTGACCGTCGATTGTTTTCAGAAGCTGCTGGGCTACGACAGCCTTGAGCGACTCCGAGAGCATGGTCCGTATCTGTTCCTGCTGGTCTTTCGGAAAAGCATCGATAATCCTGTCCACGGTTTTTGCCGCACTTGACGTATGCAATGTACCGAACACCAGGTGTCCGGTCTCTGCTGCGGTTATTGCAAGGGATATGGTTTCGAGGTCCCTCATTTCGCCGACGAGGATGACATCCGGGTCCTCCCTCAATGCCGCGCGCAGGGCCGATGCAAAGCTACGACTATGTTCGCCGATCTGCCGCTGGTTTATCAGGCAGGAAACATTCTGATGGACAAACTCTATCGGGTCCTCGAGCGTGAGTATATGTCCTGACGAATTCCGGTTGATAAAATCGATCAATGCCGCGAGAGTCGTTGATTTGCCACTGCCCGTGGGTCCGGTGACGAGCACAAGTCCCCGGTCGAAAAAACAAAAGTTCTTCATGACATCGGGCAAATGGAGGTCTTCGAGCTTCGGCACTGCTGCAGGTATCAGCCTGAGCACAGCGGCAAGTCCCTTTCTCTGATAAAAGGCATTGACCCTGAACCGAGCGACTTCCTTCACTTCATAGGCAAAATCATACTCTTTGTTGTTGAGAAATTCTTCTTTCTTGCCGGGCTCCATGATCTCGAACAAGAGGGCTTCCATGTCAGCCTGCGTGAGCGCTCTGACTTCCATCTTCTCGAGTTCACCGTGAATGCGAAGGGTAGGAGGAGAGCCGACGGCAAGATGGAGATCCGATCCCTTTTTGTCCTTCAACAGCTTGAGCAATCCGTCTATTTTTGCCATGCGGTTATTCCGATGCTTCTATCGTGAGTTTTTCTGCGACCTTGATGACGATGACCCCCTGCAGCTTACCGAGGTTCAGGAGTGAATGGATATGCTGCTCATCGATATCCTTCGTGGAAAACACTATGCCTATCGTCTTGTCGATGAGGACATCCATGAAGTATTTCCCTATCTCCCTGTTCTTATACAGAAGCGGAATTTCGATATCCTGCTGCGCCCGTTCACTGAAGGAGACACGGATTGCATTTTTGTAAATTTCCGGCTTAAACCCAAACCCTATTTCATTGAGTATACCACTGATCTCTGATTTCAGCCGTGCGACACTTCCTTCCTCGTGGCCTCCGGCGGCGGTCACGCTGGAGTTGTTCCTATAGAGCTGTTCAATCACATTCTGTATCGACTGTTCATCGCCGATCGAAACATTGACAAGCCGGTCGGTCATGCGTTCTATATATTCGAGGACCGTCTGGTTCAGGGGATCGGATGTGACAATATTGATGGCATCAGACGTTTGTCCGAGGATGATAACGCTGTGTTTTTTCGCAAAATAATACGGTAATAAAGCCGCCCGTGCCGGATCAAAAATCATTTTCTCTGCAAGATCCGGAATATACGGAATATTCAATTGCGTTGACAATGCCCAATTGATGTCGTCCTTCGTCAAAAAACCGAGCTGTATGACGGCATCACCGAATTTTATGCCTTGTTCCTTCTGGAGGAAAAGCGCCTGATTGACCTGGTCTTCATTCAACAGGCCGATATCGTTCAATAATTCGCCGAGCCGTTGTTTTTCTTTCCGTATAAGCATGTCCTGCCTCTTTCTATTTCAACGCACTGGATTACGTACGCACGCGGGAATGATGGAAAGATTACTCGGCCAGAGCGATGCCGTCCCGGGTCGTTTCCTTAATTTTGTACATAGCCCTGTCGGATAACCGTACGAGATCCAGGGTATTGTCCGTGTCCTCGGGGAACGACGCTATGCCAAAGCTGGCCGTAAGCCTGATGGACAAGCCTTCCTCCTTGAGGAAGACATGGCTGTTGAGGGATTCCCTGATGCGTGCGGTGACCTTGTATGCGCCTTTTTTATCGGTTTCGGGCAGCAGTACCACAAATTCATCACCGCCGTACCGAATCGGAATATCCGGTTTTCTCAGTTCGAGCCTGATGACCTCTGCGGTCTCCCTTAAAACCTTGCTGCCGATAATATGGCCGTGCTTGTCATTCACCAGTTTGAAATGATCCAGGTCGAAAAATATCATGCCAAAATGCAGACCGTACCTTCTCGATCGTTCCATTTCGCTTTCGAGCATGAGGTGCAGGTACCGTGAATTATACAGCGTCGTGAGATCGTCCCTGATGGTCAATTCCTGTACCCGCTGAAGGTATTTTGCATTCTCGATAGCGATAGCGGCGTAATCGGTCAGGGTCGTCAGAATCGTGAGATCGTTCTGGTTAAAATCTTCGTCCTTTAGATTATTGATAAGCTCGACCACACCCAATACCCTTCCCTTGCTCCTGAGCGGTACACATATGATAGAACGGGTTTGAAAGTTGGTCGCGGAATCAAAACGGGATGCAAACCTCGGATCCTTTGCTACGTCCGTCAGCAGTACGGACTCTCCGGTCATGGCAACCCAGCCAGCTATCCCCTCCCCGATTGCAAGACGCATGCTTTTCAGTTTATCAGAATTCTCTCCCACGGCTATCTCGAAAAACAATTCGTGTTTCTCTTCGTCGAGTAGCAGCAGCGACCAGTTCGAAGGCCGGAGCAGCTCCGAGATTTTCTGCATGATGATTGACAGGACTTCTTTCAGATCCAGTGTCGAGGTAAGCGTCTTGCCTATCTCGTGCAGTATTTCAATGCCGCGGCCATCCTTCTTGGCACTGGCGATGATGTTGTTCTTGGCTGTTATGATTTGCTCATTACCCATGAATCTTTACCTGGCTTTTCCCCGAGTGCAGCATCCTTTCAATAGCCTTCAAACCTATGACGTCTTTTACAGATTCTCCTTCCGGAGAAATAACATCGACGGCAATCCACCCGCAGCCACATTCTTTATAGCGAATAGTATAGCCATCAACGCTTTTATTTTTGTATTTAATGGGTTTATTGCATGTTTTACATGTATAACTCATATTTATTAATGTATATACTCCACCCTGCTAAAAAAGCAACAGAATTTCCCTCATATTGGAATGCCCGGTATCTGCGGCCTGTACTGCCGCAAGAAATTAAAACCAAAACCGACCATCAGCAACACGATGATTGCAATAAAAAAGAAGATTAAAAACACCACGGGAAGAATTGCAGCGACAAATCCCCGTGCAGTCGAAATCTTATGCAGTTCTCTGAATCCTATCGTGTACAGGTAGAGTGAATAGAACCAGAAC
>JAJYYW010000197.1 GCA_021800575.1 bacterium | reverse complement strand
GTACTCCCATCGGTGTCATGGTCACGCTGCGGAACAATATCATGTATGAATTCGTCGACCGGCTGGTCAACATAGCGCTTCCCAGGGTGCGGGACTTTAAAGGGATCTCGGCCACAGGCTTCGACGGGAGAGGGAATTACACCATGGGGCTGACCGAGCAGATTGTGTTTCCGGAAATCAGCTATGACAAAATCGATAAGATCAAGGGTATGAATATCACGTTCGTTACTACGGCAAAAACGGATAAGGAAGCAAGGACCATGTTAGAATGGCTTGGCTTGCCCTTTAATAAGTGACGGGAGGAGCATTCGTGGCGAAAAAATCCTTAATTGTAAAAACAAGCAAACCGAAAAAATTTAAAGTCAGGACCTATAACCGGTGTCCTATTTGCGGCAGGTCAAGAGGATATATGGGAAAATTCAATATGTGCAGGATTTGTTTCAGAAAACTGGCATTAAAGGGTGATATCCCGGGTGTCACAAAAGCGAGCTGGTAGGGAGACTATGAAAACAACAGATTCTATTTCAGATTTATTGGTTGCTATCAAGAACGCCCACATGCGGAAGAAAAAAGAAGTGGTCGTACCGTTCTCGAACATGAACAGCGACATTCTGCGGGTATTGAAACAGGAGGGGTTCATCGGTAATTTTGACCAGATTACCGAGGACGGAAAAGCAAAACTCAACATTGCGCTGCTTTACAAAAAGGACGGTAAGCCGTACATCCACGACATCAAAAGGGTCAGCAAACCGAGTTTGAGACGGTACAGCGGCTACCGGCAGATAACCAAGGAAAAGAACGATTACGGTATTACCATAGTCTCGACTCCGAAAGGTGTTATGTCAAACAAGGACGCACGCAGTGCAAAGATCGGCGGTGAACTGCTGTGCGTTGTATGGTGAGGAGGCAGAATGTCTAAGTTAGCAAGAAAACCTTTAAGGATTCCACCAAAAGTGACCGTGAAGCTGGAGTCGAACGTATTGAAGATACAGGGACCGAAGGGTACACTGGAAAAGGCTGTACCGAACGGTGTTATCGTTACGCTTGCACCGGAGAGCATAACCGTAACCAGAGCCAATGATGAAAAGACGGTCAAGATGCTCCACGGTATGTACACATCTTTTATCATCAACATGCTGGAGGGCGTAACCGAGGGATTCAAAAAAGAACTGGAACTTGTCGGCGTAGGGTACAAGGCGGACGTCAAGGACAAATCACTTGTTCTCAATGTCGGTTTCACCTTGCCGGTAACCATGGTCTTACCCCCCGACATCAGCGCAAAAGTGGAGGAAAAACAAACGAAGGTTATCCTGACCGGGATAGACAAAGACAAGATCGGGCTGTATGCAGCAAAGATCCGTGCGATAAAGCCGCCGGATGCCTACAAAGGCAAAGGCATCAAGTTCGCAGGAGAGGTGTTGACACTCAAGCCTGGCAAGTCTGCTGCTGGTGCATCAGGCAGTACTGCAGGCGGCGGGAAGTAAAAATAAAGGGATCATATTATGATAAAGAAAATCAGTAGGAATACAAACAGGCTCCTGAGAAAGAGCAGAACCAAGGGGAAGATCGTCGGTACGGAATCAAGACCCAGGTTGGTGATATTCAAAAGCCTCAAGAACATTTACGCACAGGTGATAGACGATCAGAAGCAGCATACCCTGCTGTCGCTCTCGACGCTGAACGACGAGTATTTCGCAAAGCTGAAGAGCAAAAAAAACAAAGATGCAGCAAAGAAGATCGGCGAAATGATAGCGGAAAAAACCATTGAACAAGGTATTAAGAATGTTGTTTTTGACAGGAACGGCTACAAATACCACGGCAACATAAAACTGTTTGCAGACGCAGCGCGCAGCAAAGGTCTTATATTTTAAGGAGGTGTGGGCTTGGCAGATTCAATCGACAATGTAGAATTCAAAGAGAACATCATCAAAATTAACAGAGTCGCTAAAGTTGTAAAAGGCGGCAAGCGGTTCAGTTTCAGCACCCTTGTCGTTGTTGGCAATCACCGGGGACTGGTTGGTTATGGCCTTGGAAAGGCAAATGAGGTTCCGGATTCCATTCGTAAAGGCATAGAAAAAGCAAAAAAGAACATGATAACCGTACCGATAAAAGAAGGAACTCTGCCGTACCATGTGGTCGGTAAATTTGGCGCTGGTATGGTTTACCTGAAGCCTGCTCCCACGGGAGCCGGTATCATAGCAGGTGGTGCGGTACGCGCAGTGCTTGAACTTGCGGGATACAAGGATGTTGTTGCCAAGATCTTCGGCTCACATAATCCGCACAATGTTTTAAAGGCAACGATGGAAGCGCTGGTGAACCTGCCTGAACCGAATGCAGTCATCACGGCGGATGCAGCAGGAACGGCTGATAGCGCGGAAATCAAGCATGAGGAACGGTAAGGGGACATTATGGATCTATCGACATTAAAAAAACCTGAAGGCATGATATCAAAACGGAAAAGGATCGGACGGGGAACGGGTTCCGGGTTCGGTAAAACAGCAGGCAAGGGGCATAAGGGACATAACGCACGCTCCGGCGGCGGAGTCAAGCCTGATTTCGAAGGCGGACAGATGCCTTTGAAACGCCGCATGCCGAAGTTCGGGTTTGTTAATAACAACCGCATCAGCTACCAGGTTGTCAACATCAAGGCGTTCGATATATTTGCGGACAATGAAGAGGTATCCATCGAAAAGATGGTCGAGAACGGCATGATAAAGGGCACGAAGCCCGTTGTTGTTCTGGGAAACGGGGACATCAAGAAGAAACTGATGATACACGCCCACCGTTTTTCCCAGGAAGCACGCAGGAAGATTGAATCGGCGGGTGGAAGAGCAGAGGTAGTTACACTTGTTAGATAACGTCGTCAATATTCCGAAGATACCGGAACTCCGTAAGAGGCTGTTGATCACCCTGCTGATTCTCACCATTTACCGGCTGGGAGTTGCAATACCGACCCCCGGCGTCAACGCGCATGCACTCGCCGCGTTCTTCAGTCAGAATACCGGAACGCTATTTGGCCTGTTCAACCTGTTTACCGGCGGTGCATTCGAACATTTCTCCATCGTGACCTTGGGCATCATGCCGTATATATCGGCTGCCATTATCATCGATCTGCTCACTGCAGTTTTTCCTTACCTTGAAAAGCTCAAGAAGGAAGGGGAACTCGGCAGAAAGAAGATCGTGCAGTATACCCGGTACGGAACGGTGCTCATCGCTCTGGTGCAGGGATTTGTCATCAGCTACGGGCTTGAGAGTATGCACGCACCGGGCGGGATGTCCATCGTTATCAATCCCGGGTTTTCCTTCCGGTTGTTGAGCACGATTACTCTGACGACGGGAACCGTCCTGCTCATGTGGCTGGGAGAAGAGATCACGGAACGGGGTATCGGCAACGGTATCTCGCTGATCATCTACGCCGGTATTGTCGCGCGAATGCCGTCTGCGATATTCAACACCTTCAGGCTGGTGCGAAGCGGTGAGATGAATGTCGTGGTCCTGCTGTTCATCACCGCGTTGATGATCGCCGTCGTTGCATTTATCATCTTTGTCGAACTGGGACAAAGAAAAATACCCGTTCAGTACGCCCAGCGGGTTGTCGGCAGGAGGATGTACGGTGGACAGGAGACCTTCCTTCCACTGAAGGTCAATACGTCCGGTGTTATTCCCCCCATCTTTGCGTCTTCGCTCTTGATGGTTCCGGCAACCATTACGAGCATGGCACATGTCTCGTGGCTGGGGTATCTGCGGACGTACCTGACGCCGGGGAATTATATGTATGATATATTTTATGCGGTTTTGATAATCTTTTTTACCTTCTTCTACACTGCGGTCACCTTCAATCCCGTCGATGTGGCGGATAACCTGAAGAAGTACGGCGGTTATGTTCCCGGTATACGGCCCGGGAAAAGTACAGCCGATTACGTCGACAAGATATTGACGAGGATTACCGTGGGAGGTGCACTGTACCTTGCCGCAGTCTGTGTTCTGCCAACCATACTTATCAGCAGGTTCAATGTGCCGTTTTATTTCGGCGGTACGTCGCTCCTTATCGTTATTGGTGTGGCGCTGGATACTATCTCACAGATAGAGTCACAGCTTATCATGAGAAACTATGAAGGTCTC
>JAJYYW010000196.1 GCA_021800575.1 bacterium | reverse complement strand
ATTGAGGTCCGGCGTAGGGCCAGTATTCGGGACCTTTGGCAGCACCCGTCAACTCGCTGACCGTAGCACTACCGCTGTTGGCGATCCACACGTCGCCTGATCCGTCAATGGCGACCCCGCGCGGTTCAGTGCCTACGCCATACGTCTTTAAGGTCGTACCCGTGGAGCTTAATGCCATCACGCTGCTGTTGCCGTTATCCGCAATCCAGACCGTGCCCGCGCTGTCAATCGCAATGCTCGTCGGCGTGTACCCCGCACCGTATGTCCCAAGGGTTGTGCCCGTGGGACTCAGTACCGTTACCTGGTTGCTGCCGTAATCCGTGACCCATGCATTGCCGGATTTGTCGATGGCTATGCCGTAGGGGTTGGCCCCCACAGCATAGGTACCGATGGTCGTACCGCCGGGGTTCAACACGGTCACAGTATTACTCCCGTAATTGGCGACCCACACGTTGCCCGAGCTGTCTATCGCCAAGCCATTGGGATTTGTACCTACAGAAAAGGTGTTGATGATGCTGCCGCTCGAACTCAGTTTCGTCACGTTGTTACCGCCGTAATTGGCGGTCCAAATATTGCCCGAGCCATCTATGGCGATACCGCGGGGATAGCTGCTGTTGACGGTATAGGTAAAGGTCCCATTCGAAGTCAACTCGCTCACATTGCTGCCGCCTGAATTGGTTACCCATATACTGCCCGATTTATCGACGGCTATGCCGAAAGGATTGGATCCTGCCGTATAGGTAAAAACGGCACCGCTTCCGGGAGCCACTGCCGTCACATTGTTGCTCCCGTAATTTGCGACCCAGATGTAGCCGCTGCTATCTATGGCGACGCCATAGGGATTATTGCCTACCGGGTAAGAAGATGTCGTATTGGCTTTGCCGCATCCGGCAACAGCCATTGTGAAAAAGATCGCTGCGACCGCCGGAACCCTGAATATGTTTTTCATTTTTCACCATCCGTGGTTTTTCTGTGGAATCCTCCGAAAAAGCACCCGTGTACCGCACGCCGGTTCATTCGTGCAGCTCTGTTAGTGTTCCCTGCTGTTTGAAACGTTGTCATACCTTTTTGATAAAGCTCTCGTAGTGCCTGATCTTCTTTTCGAGACGATCTATCGCGTTTTTTACCTGTTTTTCCGCGGTGCCACCGTAGACCGCTTTGCTGTTGATGGAGGTCTTTATGTTGAGTAAGCTTGTTATGTCCGGCTTGAACAAGGGTGAGAATGCCTTAAACTCTGCATACCCGAGACCAGCCACGTCAATACCCTTTTTGATGGCGTAAAGCACAATCCTTCCGGTGAGCTCGTGCGCTTTTCTGAAGGGCATGCCCCGGCGCACGAGATAGTCTGCAATGTCCGTTGCGAGAAGATGGCCGTGCGATAATGCCTCCTGCACCCGGCCGGTGTTGAACGACAACCCCTGGATCAGGGGCACCCAGACATCGAGCACCGTGCGGGCAGTATCGATCGCGTCGAACACGGCCGGCTTGTCCTCCTGCATGTCCCGGTCATACGCAAGCGGCAGTCCTTTCATCATGGTCAGCAGGTTGGCCAGCGAACCGTAGACCCTCCCTGTTTTGCCGCGGGTGAGCTCCGCGACATCGGGATTCTTTTTCTGCGGCATGATGCTGCTGCCGGTTGTAAACGCATCCGGCAGGGAAACGAATCCGAATTCATCGGTCGACCACAGGATGACCTCCTCGGACAGCCGGGAAAAGTGCATCATGAGCACGCTGATTGCATACACCATATCTATGGCAAAATCCCGGTCGGACACCGCGTCTATACTGTTGGCGCTTATCTCCTTGAACCCGAGAAGTTCCGCGAGTGCCTCCCGGTGAATTGCGTACGGTGTGCCGGCAAGTGCACCCGAGCCGAGCGGCATCACCGAGGCTGCATAGTACGCATGAAAGAACCGTTCAATATCCCGGTTGAACATCTCCGCGTACGCAAGCAGGTAATGACTCAGCAGGACAGGCTGGGCGTGCTGGAGATGCGTAAAACCAGGCAGAGGAACCCCCTTGTGCCGGGCTGCCTGTGCTCCGAGCGCGGACTGCACTGCAAGCAGCCGGGTGATAATACCCTGTATCTCGTCGAGCACGTACAGCCTGAATGCCGTGACAACCTGGTCGTTGCGGCTCCTGCCGGTATGGAGTTTGTACGCGGTATCGCCGATGATCTCGTAGAGCCGTTTCTCGATGGCCGTATGAATGTCCTCGTCGTGCTCGTCGAAAACAAACCGCTTTGTCCTGAACTCGATCTCGATCCTGTGCAGACCTTTCCGGATGCGGTTGTATTCAGAGGGGTCGATCACGCCTGCCTGCAGAAGTCCTTCGGCCTGCGCACTGCTGCCCCTGACATCATAGAGAGCAAGCCGTGCATCCACGAACAGGGAGTTCGTAAACCGGTTGACGATCTCCGCGGGCTCCTGTTCAAACCTGCCCCCCCACAGCTTGAATACGTTGTCCTTTTTATTGTTATTTGCGTTCTTCATCATATTTTATTTATACAACACGAATCCGTACGGAAACAAGAAATTTCAGAGGGCATCGCACCCAAAGCTATGCCCTCTGCTCTCACTAAATCGGATTTCCGCGGGCCTCATGGCGACGTTATGATGAATTCAACCCGTCTGTTTTCCGCCCGGCCCTTTGCAGTCCTGTTATCCGCTATGGGGTTCTTCATGCCGTACCCCCGTGCTGTCATCCTGTCCGGAGCGACACCGTTGCGTATCAGGTAGTCCCTGACAGCCTCTGCCCGTGCCTGAGAAAGTTTCAGGTTCACCGAAGGGCTGCCGGTATTATCCGTGTACCCTTCTACACGGATCTTGATCCCCGGGTTCTGTACGAGCAGGCCGGCGAGCTCATTCAGGATGTCATATGATACGGGCATGATCCTCGACTTGCCGAGCTGAAAGAATATCTTTTCTGTTATAACGATTTTTTTCTTGTCTTTTTCGATAAAAACCTTCGGCCGCTTGACGGCTTGCTTCTTCAGAGCGACAGGCGGTGGTACCCGCTGCTGGGCAACGAGCGCAAAATCAACCGCTGTTTTGTAACCCCTGGTCACCTGGATGTTCTTCGTCTGCGGGGTGTACCCCGACAGGGAGGCTGAAACAGCATAATACCCTGCGGGCAGCTGCACAAAGTATCCGCCGGTTGCAGGATCGCTCAGCACCTGCCGGCTGGACTGGGGCATACTGCCCTGTCCGGCCATGGCCGAGCAAGTGATGGTTGCGGACAATGGATTGCCCTGGACGCCGATCACCCTGCCGTACACAGCGCCGATCGTGGATTCCTTCTCCAGTGCAATAACCGTAGATACCGTTGTCCCGGGCTGTACGGTCACGCTGACCGAATCCGGCGTGTACCCCTCTTTGGAGACGGCCAACGTCACAATCCCGGGTTTGAGTCCCGGTGTGGTGAAGCTTCCGTTCGCCGGGTTGGTTGAAAGGTCCGTCATACCTGTCGCAAGCATCTGTACGACAGCCCTGCCGAGCGGGGCAGCGGTCTGCTTGTCGACCACGGTACCCTGTATCGTTCCCGTCGTGGAGCGTACCATCGACGACAGTGGAATAAATTTTTTAACGATGCGCTCATTTTCCCGGTGATTGAAGGTATAGGTCACCATGCCGATCAAATACGGTATATCGCGTATCCCTGTCTCCGCACTGATGATGAAATCACCGATCCGTATGTTGAGACCGACCGGTATATAGATGGTAGGAAACGGCAGGTAGTATTTACCAATGTTTTTTTCCAGGTCCTTCACCTTTTGCGGATCAACGGTCGGGTCTGTGGGCAGACCCCAGTGATACAGCCGCACAATGCCCCACCCCATGCCGATACCCGTATAGATATTGACGGGAGAGGAGGGAACTATCGTCAGGATTTCAGCAACATCGAGCATGAACATGTCAGCCCGTTCGGCAGTAAAGTCCTGGGTATTCGGCAGTGCCCGGTAGTGGTTATAGGTCAACGTGTACCTGGTTGAGAATACACCCCGCGGTCCATTGCTTCCGTACGAGATATAGCTTATGCCAACAGTATAACCTTCCAGGTTATACGTACTGTCCGTGCTTTTGAGACCGCTCTTGATAAACGACGGCAGTCCTGTCCACCCCGAGTTGACCGATATACCGCTGCGCGCTAC
>JAJYYW010000195.1 GCA_021800575.1 bacterium | reverse complement strand
CGATAGCGGATCTCACTGCTGTTGCAACGAAGTACGGAACCAATCTCGATGCGTACGACAGGGCCAGCCTCTTCCTCGCGATCGGGAAGTTGAACATCAGGGACAAAAATTATCCTGCCGCCGTTGCGGCACTCAAGACATCGCTTCAGGACAACCGTTCGGCAGATGCTTATACGGCGCTCGGGGATGCGTATGTGGGCAGTGGTGACCTGGACCAGGCAGAACAGCAGTACAAGTCGGCGATTGCAATGGACAGGACATCGGTGGAGGCGAATTTGAAGCTTGGACGGGCATACTATCTTGATAAAAAATTCGTTCTCGCTATTTCTGCGTATAGCGAATGCCTCCGGCTCGATAAGAACAATGCGCGGGCCCTCTTCGGTATGGCCCTTGCACGGGAAGGGAATGGAGAGATGGACACCGCCCTGAAGATGGCCGAGTCTGCGGTACAGTTGTCGCCCGGCAATCCGTCCTATATAGCCCTCAATGGCAGGCTGCTCAGGAAAAAACACGAATATAACGATGCCGCAGCGCTCCTGCTCAGCGGTGTCACGCGGTTTCCCGCGTATGCGCCGCTCCATACCGAGTATGCAGCCGTGCTCGGCAAGCAGGGGAATTATGCGGGTGCGCTGAAACAGCTGCAGGCCGCGATGAAGATTTCTCCGGTCTCCGCGTTGAACAATGCATACATGGCCGATATCCTGAACAAGAAATCAAACTATGCGCAGGCAGAGACGTATGCCCGTACGGCACTGTCGATCGATCAGCATCAGCCGTTCGCGTACGAGGTGCTCGGCGATATCTATTTCAATGAAAAGCGGCTCAGCGACGCCATGAAGGCGTATGAGGCTTCCATCGCGATCAAGCCGTATGAAGCCCGGGTCTTTTATAAGCTTGCGGCGGTCTACGTGGCGGGCAGCCAGTTCACGCAGGCGGTCAATGCCCTCAATAACGCAATCAAGATCGATCCGGCAGATGCACAGTATCATTATGAGCTCGGTAACGTGTACCGGGACATGGACAATATCCAGTTTGCCATCAACGAGTACACCCGGGCCATTGATCTGGATGGTACGCTGGCCGACGCATATTATCAGCGGGGGCTGATCAATATCCAGGGCAAGAACGATATGGCCGCGGTCAGCGATTTGAAAAACGCCATCAAGTATGCGCCGGACAACCCGGACTACCTGCTCGCTCTGGCCAGTTATTATTATAACAACAACGAAACCTATACCGCGATTGATTACCTGACCTCTGCCCTGAAGATTGCACCGAAAAACCCCGAGATACATTACCGGCTCGGTGTTGCCGACAACTACATCGGCAAGGTGGATGATGCAAAACAGGAATTCCGGACGGCGCTGGCTCTCTCGCCGCATTACGCGCAGGCCCTGGTCGGGCTCGGCACCATTGCGTATCAGAGCGGTGACATGAAAACCGCGGCACAGTATTATGAGCGGGCGGTGCAGCTTGCACCGGCCGACGGCGATGCGTACTATGCGCTCGGTACTGTTGACGAGTATAACGGCATGTATGAAAAGGCATTGACAGCGTATCAATATGCGGTTAAGTACAGCAAGAATCCTGCTGCGGCCTATTTCAAGGAGGGGATGATGCTGGCGAATTTGAACCAGCCTGAAAAGGCGAAGGCAGCACTTCTGAAGGCCATGAGCCTCGGGCTTTCCAACGACATGGAGACCATGGCAAGAAACAAATTACAGACCTTACTATAGATTGGATACCATACATGCAGTTAAAAAAACTTGATATACAGGGTTTTAAGACCTTTGTAGACCCGGTGAGTTTCAATTTCGACTACCCCATCGTGGCCATTGTCGGGCCCAACGGGAGCGGGAAGAGTAATATTGTCGATGCCGTGAAGTGGTGCATGGGTGAACAGAGCGCGAAACAGCTCAGGGCTAACCAGATGTCGGACCTCATCTTCAACGGCTCCGAACACCGGAAATCCATCGGTCTGTCGGAGGTGTCGCTCGCGTTTTCCAACAACGGTACCGGAACGCCGTCATCGTACGATTCTTTTTCCGAGATCATGGTCACGCGGAGAATGTATCGCGGCGAGGAGAGCGAATATTACCTGAACAAGGACCCGAAGCGCCTGAAGGACATTCTGGAATTTCTTATGGACATCAGTATCAGCTCCAAGGCGTTTTCCATCATAGAACAGGGGCAGATCAGCCAGATCATCGATGCCAAGCCCGAGATGCGCAGGTACGTCATCGAGGACGCTGCGGGTATCCTGAAATACAAGAACAGGAAAAAAGTGGCCCTGGACAAGATCGAACTCACCCGGGCAAACATAGCCCGTATCGCAGACCTGCTGTCCGAGATACGGCGTCAGCTGAACCAGGTGAACAAGCAGGTCAAGGTGGCACAGGAGTACAAGACCCTCAAGGAGGAATACCGCACGCTGGAGCTGGACCTGTTCAAGACAGAGTTCTCCGAGAGCACGGCGCAGCTGGAAGACAAGAAGGCACGCCTGGAGAGTACGCGGTTCGATCTGGCGAAAATCATGTCCCAGGCATCGGCACGGTATACGGACCACCAGCGGTTCAAGGAACGGCTTGAAGCCCAGGCGTCCGACATCGCAGCAAAGCAGGAACGGATCAATGCACTGACGGCCGAGTCAATGGTTCTGCAGGAAAAGATAGAATCCGCAAAGCGGCTGAAGGAGACGCTGCAGCAGGAAAACGGGAGAATACAGCGCAACGAGCAGGAGCTCACCAGGGAGCAGTCTTCTCTCGCGGAGCAGGCAAGACTGGTGGAGGAAAAGCTGGAAGAGGAAAAACGGGGCCTTGCATCGATCACGGAAACACAAAAACTCTACGAGCAGGAACGCAACGATCTTGCCGCGCAGATCAACGAGATCAAGGAAAAAATAGAGGAAGAGCGGAACAATGAATTCAACAGGGTCAGGAAGATTACCGAGATGGAGAACCAGATCAATTCCGCGGAGCACGATTTTGAAAACATAACGCACCGGCTTGAAAAGATACAGCACGACCGTGCCGGGATCGAGGCAAAGGTCAACAGTTTGAAAGATGAAAAAGCAGAGCTCGAACGGCAGGAACAGGAGCGTGCGGAGAAGATAGCGGATCTCGGGAGGTCCGGTGCGGAACTCGAACGTCAGCTCGCAGCAGCCGAGACGGAATTCGCCCGCCTGTCTGACCGCATGGATCAGGCCAGAAAAATGCAGGAAGGCATGCGTTCCCGGCATGCGACACTCGAAGATCTCCGGAAAAACATGGACGGCTATTCCGAAGGCACCCGCTATGTCCTGCAACAATCCGGACAATTCGACGTCCAGAAGATCGCTGCCGATTACATCAATGTCAGGCAGGGGTATGAACTGGCGGTCCAGGCAGTCCTCGGAGATATCGTGCAGGCCGTTATGGTGCGGGATCATGAGGCCGCGGGTCAGGTGATCCGGACGCTGCGTGAACAGGATAAAGGCAGGGCGGTCTTCATCATACGGTCGGCGTTCGGGGAAAATGTGCCCGCACGCAAAGAAGGGTTGATGCCGCTGCTCGATGTGATCGACTTCCAGGACGCCGGGGTTGCACCGGTGTTTCAGGCACTGCTCCGTGATGTGTATATCGCATCCTCGCTGGAGGAAGCATACGCCATAGCGGATCAGGGGGCGGCCGCTGTCACCCTGTCGGGTGATGTGGTGAAGCCCGGTATTGTGTACGGCGGATCCGAGGGTACTATCCGGGGAGGCATCTTTGACCGGCGCAGCGAGCTTGAACGTCTGAGCCGGGAACTTGACGGGATCGCTGCGTCACTGCGCGACGACGAGGCCCAGGCATCACGGCTGTCCGCTGCCATAGCGGAGTACCGGTCAGAACGCGCAGCCAAGGACACGATGCGGCAGGACCTGGAAAAACAGCAGTCCCTGGTGCGGGCAAAGCTGCTCAGTCTGGACGACCAGCTCGGTAACTTCGAAAGCTCTCTTATGACCCTCCACATGGAAGAGGAGGAGATCAAGGTCAACACGTCGGAGCTTCTCGAGGAAGTGAGCGATCTGAAGCAGAAAAAGGCGATCTACGAAGAGGACAAAGGGGCAAAGGCGAACATCGCGGACAACCTGCGCACGGCGTTGGCAGAGCTCGAGTCCATGATCGAAAGCAAGAAG
>JAJYYW010000194.1 GCA_021800575.1 bacterium | reverse complement strand
CCGGAGTGGTCCTGCTCCGCGTGGTGGGCGACGACATAATCGATGGACTTTACGCTGTTGAGGTTGTCCATGAGCACGCCGGTCAGGGAAGGGTCCACCGTGTCCAGCAGGGCGGTTTTGCTGTTGCCGATCACCTACGTATTCCTGCAGACCGCATCGATACCGTTGAAGATGGAGGCACGCTCGAACTCGGGGGCAAGACCCTTGAATTCATCTCCACGCCGTGGGTGCACTGGCCGGAAACCATGGTCTCCTACCTCCGCGAAGACAGGATCCTGTTTACGTGCGACCTGTTCGGTTCGCACCTTGCGACTTCGGAACTCTACTGCCGTGAAGAATGGAAGGTGTGCGAGGCGGCAAAACGGTACTATGCAGAGGTCATGATGCCATTCAGGGCAAACATAAAAAAACACCTCGACCGGCTCACACACTACCCCACGGACATCATCGCTCCCAGCCACGGACCGCTGTACAATCATATCGACTGTATCGTCAAATCGCATACCCAGTGGGTTTCCGATACAGTCAGCAACGAGGTCATTATACCGTACGTGTCCATGCACGGCAGTACCCAGTTGATGGTGGACTACCTGACGGACGCCCTCGCTGAACGGGGCGTCAAGGTAGAGCGGTTCGACCTTACCGTAACGGACCTTGGCAAGCTTGCCATATCTCTTGTCGATACGGCAACCATGGTCATCGGTTCTCCCACGGTGCTCACGGGTGCACACCCGATCGTCATATCCGCAGCCTTTCTTGCAAACGCGCTCAGGCCGAAATTGAAGTTCGTCTCTATGGTCGGTTCATTTGGCTGGGGCGGCAAGATGATCGAGGACATTCAAAAGACCATACCGAACCTCAAGGCGCAGGTGCTCGAACCGGTGCTGGTCAAGGGCAAGCCCGACGCCCAGGCGTTCAGCGCACTCGACAGGCTTGCACAGGACATTGCTGCAAAGCACCGCGAACTGAATATTTTGTGAGGCAGTCATGAAACGATACCGATGCATGGTGTGCGGATACATATACGACCCGTCAAAGGGCGACCCCGAGGGCAACATACCGCCCGGTACTGACTTCAACAGCCTGCCGGAAACCTGGGTATGCCCGTTGTGCGGAGCCATGAAGGACGAGTTCGAGCCTGAAGATTGAATCACCGCCGTCCGCAGCGGCAGCTTCAGAAAACCCCTCCCGGATCTGTGCCGTGTAAACGGGTGTCCGGTGAGAAGACCGGAACGGCGCGTTTGCCGCCCTTGCCATGGCCTCCCGGCGCATGCGTCCCTATCATTGCATACGCTTGGTACGTATCACTATAAACCCCGCTGCCACGAGGAGGAACGTGAACACGATATCGGACGGATCTCCCTGTCCCGTGGTCGAACAGCTGCAGCCGTTGGATGACGATGATTTCTGAGAGGACGTCAGGGTAAAGGTCACCGGTACCGTGACCGGCGAGTTCGCCGAATTGTCCGCACTGACAACGATACTGCCGTCATACGTGCCTGCAATAAGGTTCTCCGGATCGGCTGTCACGGTCATGACAGACGGCGCTGTACCTGTTGCCGGCGATACGCTCAGCCATGGTGCATTATTCACGTGTACGGTCCAGGTCAATGAACTGCCCTGCAGACCTGTATTGGTGATGGAGACCTGCCGGGTCAGCGGCGCAGAGCTGCCCGCCGGTGCGGTGAAGCTCAGCGAAGACGGAGAAACGCCGATACCGGACGGAACTGCAGCCGACAGCCCTTGGATGCCTCCGCTCATCACCACTGCGTACGGCTGATCGTCTCCCGGGGGGACACCCTCCGGAATTTCGTAGCCGGAGACAGAAACAGTATACACGCCAGCCTGCGGAGACGGGATAGTTATTTGCTGGACATTGTTGGTATCATCATAGGAAGTTAATCCGTTCGGGTAGTACACCGCGTTGTTCGATGTTGTAACACTGAAGTGCAGGATATTCACAATATCCTTGCTGACACCGGGCGATGCCGGATAATCGGTCCATACAAGGGTCATCTTCAGCGGGTCCGTGGTAGTACCGACCGTCACATAGCTAATCCGCATCCCCCCGGTCGTCAGGCCGCTGCCCGCCTTGTAATCAAGCATGACGATCGTATTCGTCGTGCTTGATATGAGTGAATTGACCAGGTTGATCCTGCCGAAGCCTTCCACGTCGTTGGGTGCATGCGGAACCTCAAGGTATTGTCCTGTGCCGTATTGCCCGGGATACATATCAACGGCCCCGTTGATTAACACTGCCTTTACCAGTGCTGCGCTCGGATCGGTAAATCCTTCCCCGACGATCGCCTGCCTGACGTCAGCAGCAGCACCGGCAGCCAGCGGGGTTGCCATGCTGGTGCCACCGTCAAGAATGTAATTTTCGTCTTCCTGGGAGCCGTATGTTACTGAAAGACCGCTCGTCAGGCTGAGGATTCCCCATCCAGTAGGACATATCCTGACGTCATCGATATCAACGGAAGCGCTGCCCGCGGGCGTTCCCTGACTCGCGAATGCGATTGAAAAATTAAAACCCTGTGCCTGGGACATGGTCATGGCGTAGCTGTTACCGCTGTTGTAGCTGATCTGATAATTGTGATTGGTGAAGATCGCTGCTATCGGTGCTGAAAAAACGTACCACTGGTTACCGCCGGACACAGAACTCATGGTAAACGCCGGGAAATAAACATGGTTGTCCGCATCATAAAAATTCACGGAAAACAGATCGGAAGAGGTCAGGCTATAATTGATGAGGAACAACAGCGCTGCGTTTGCCATCGCGGTCCTGATGTCGATGGGATTTACCGGAGAGAGGTTCCCGTCGATGGTACCACCGTTCGAAACGATCTGTTCATAGGTATTCCCCGAGGTGCCGGTAACGAGGGTCCATGTGTTTGCAGGGCTGACTGACCACTGGCCGTCACCGCTTTGAAAGTCGTCGTTAAACAGCCACTGATGCGATCGTGCCGATACGATCGCAGTTCCCGGTGCAACGAGATCCGGCTTGATGCGGCCGTCTGCGGCCGGCCCCCTGCTCGAAAATGCCGCCATGCCGCTGCTGTTGTTGGCAACCGGGTCGGTTGCCAGCGGATATGCTGTGAACCCGAAATTATCGTAGGTGAACGGCAGGCCCGGCCTGAGGTTCTCGGATGCGCCGACGGCTATCACGTCCTTTGCCGTCGCCGGGGACGCCACGGATCCCAGGTCCACAACCCCGTCGCCGTTGGCATCGACTCCTGCATTGCCCGCGGCAAACAGAATAACCATGTCCGGGTGGTCCCACACAAAAGTGTCCACCTGATACGCCGGTGTATCATAGGCGCCGTTCACGTCTGCTCCCCAGCTGTTCGAGGCAATTCTCGGGGACAGGGTATCTGTATACTCCTCGCCGAACAGGGTGTTGAGGTCCGCCGGCAGGCCTCCCAGCCCCCCGTCCGGATCCAGCAGGGACAGAAAGACAAGCTTATGCACACCGGGAGCAGAGCCCCAAAACGGTGCGCCGGAAACGGATGTCTGTGTATCATGCCCGAGAAAAGAACCTGTAACGTGCGTGCCGTGTCCGTTGGGATCGCTGAAATCTCCGGGTCTGCCGAGCGCGTACGCATGAATGGCTGTGCCGCTGAAGGCAGGATGGAACGGTGCTGCGGCATTGTTCGTTTCGTAATCACCATAAGCGGCGTTATACGTGAACCCTCCCTGGTTGTCGCCGATGTCCAGGCCGGTATCTGCAACGGCCACGGCCTGCCCTGCCCCCGTATACCCGGCGTTCCACACACCGTACGCGTTGATGGACGTATTATTGTTGCTCGCGTCGATGATATCGGTTGCAACATTGTTCATCAGCACCGGCGGCTTGTACTGCTCCATCCACTCCACATCGGGCGTGTGAGCTATGCCCTGCAGCTGTCCGATGGGTATCCGTACCCGCAGAAAATTCCCGGTCCGGCCCGTGCTCATGGTTATGACACTGCCGGCTGCTCCAAGGACGGCTCTTTGCACCGCCTGGACATCGCCGGTCCGGAACACCTGGATTGTCACGGTGACGTAACCGCCTGCACCCTGGAGGGCAAGGTTGCTCAGGGCGGGAGAAATCTTGTACCGGGGCTCGTACAATCCAATCCACTTGAGCGTTCCCAGTGCGCCCGCCTTTGCCAGGGAGGCTGT
>JAJYYW010000193.1 GCA_021800575.1 bacterium | reverse complement strand
ATCCCCTCGTCGGATTTCCAGCAGGTGGAGGGCAACCTCGTTACCGTGGTTGTTCCCCGACACCCGGGGACGTACACTCTCCCGTACCGGCCTCCGCATACCCTGCAGGGGTTGGCCATCAAAGAGGACCTGGGCAGTACCTCCCTCATCAACACGGATAACAAGGACATCAGGATGAAAGCACGGGAGATCATCCACGGTGAAACCGATGCGCTCAAGTCAGCGCAGCTTCTGAATGCATGGGTGTACAGCCATGTACACAGTACCTTTACCATGGCACTGCCCCGTTCCATCGATATGCTGAAGAACCCCCGGGGAGACTGCAAGGCACACACCATTCTATTTACCGCGCTGGCCCGGGCGGTCGGCATACCCGCGAAAATGGCGATGGGGGTTGTCCTGATGCCCGACGGATTCTTTTATTACCATGCGTGGCCGCTCATCTACCTCAACGGCTGGGTGCCGGTCGACCCTACCCTCGGCGAGTTCCCGGCGGATGCTACCCATATTATGCTTGCGAGCGGGAGCCTCGATACCTGGATCAACATGCTCGGTGTCGTGGGACGCCTGAAGATCAACATCATGAAGGCGGAGTGAGGATTATGCGGCCGGAGCGTCATCAGCCATGATATTCCTGTTCCTGCTGCTGGTGATCGGTATGGCCGCCGGCTTTCTCGGTTCATTGCTCGGGCTCGGCGGAGGCATTGTCATCGTTCCCGCATTGACGCTGATCCCGTACTTTCACATGACCATACATGAAGCGATTGCCATCAGCATGACGGGTGTTCTCGCCACCTCCCTGGGCGGGACATCGCGCTTTTTGTCCGAAGGACTGACCGACCTCAAGCTCGGCACGCTCCTCATGCTCGGTACCACGGCGGGTGCGATTGCCGGCAGCCTGCTGTCCCATACGCTCAAGAGTACGGTCCTCGAGATGATCTTCCCTGTCGTGCTGATCTATGCATCGTACGAGATGCTCAAGCACCAATTCACGGATAACGCACCGGACACCACGCTCCATCATGCGTTCCTCGGTGTCGTGCTTGCCTTTTTTGCAGGGGTGTTCGCCGGCGTTTTCGGTGTCGGCGGCGGCGCTATCAATGTCAGTGTTATGCACCTGGTGATGGCTGCTCCCATGAAGACCGCGACCGCGACGAGCAATTTCATGATCGGCACGACTGCTTCTGCTGCAACGTTCGTGTACCTGCTCAAAGGGGCCATCAACCTTACCGCAGCGACCCCTGTTGTTCTCGGTGTTTTTACCGGAGCTCAGATAGGGTCGCGCATGCTGAAAAGAATTAACGTGCTCCTGCTTAAGCGCATATTCGTCGCCATCATGATCCTTGTGGCGGTCGAAATGCTGTATCATGGAATCAAGGGGTACCTGTGATAAAAGGAAATGAAAGGAAGATCGTCAGCACCGTGATACGGTCTGGCTCGTACACCGGGGTAGGCCTGCTGGCAGCGGCGTTCGTGCTCGAACTGATGGGTACGGTCGTTCACATCGATGCCGGTGTGCTGAAAGAATTGTCCCTGACCGGGATCGTCATCCTGATAGTCACGCCGATCACCGCGATGGTGTCGCTCTCCGTGTATTTTGCCTCCACGCGCCAGTGGAAATGGGCTGCTGCGGCCGCATTCGCGGGCGTTCTCATGGCGGCAACGTTTTTCGTGATACGTGCGTAGACAGGCAGGGCGCTCAATACTTAATATTCAACATTCAAGACTCAAAACTAAAGACTCAAAACTAAAAACTCAATATTAAAAATTCAAGATTAAAAACTCCATACAAACCGTGAAACCGCTGCGCATGTTCAACTTCCCAGGGGCTCGGTTTTCTGGTAATAATAATCGGAACAACCATGGATACACCATATTACAAAAACGAGGGCTTTGTCCTGTACCAATCCGATGCGATCGATCTGCTCGACAGCATGCCCGGGGATTCGGTCGACATGATCTTTGCGGATCCTCCGTATTTTCTCTCCACCGGAAGCTTTACCTGCCAGAGCGGAAAGCGGGCAAGCGTGAAAAAGGGAGACTGGGACATGGGCAGGGGGCTGGACCATGATTTTGCATTCCACCTTGCGTGGATCAAGGCGTGCAAAAGGGTGCTCAAGCCCAACGGGACCATCTGGATAAGCGGAACGTATCATTCCATTTACCAGTGCGGGTTTGCCCTGCAGAAGAACGGGTTCCACATACTCAACGACATCGTCTGGTTCAAACCGAACGCGTCTCCGAACCTGAGCTGCCGCTTTTTTACCGCGAGCCATGAGACCCTGCTATGGGCAAAAAGGGATAAAAACGCAAAGCACACCTTCAACTATGACCTCATCAAGACACGGGACTGGGAGGGTGATTTCCTCAAAAAAGAGCAGTCGCAGATGAGGTCTGTCTGGGCAATCAACACGCCGCGACCCGGTGAAAAAAGGTCCGGCAGGCATCCGGCGCAGAAGCCGCTCGAACTGCTCACCCGGATCATTCTCTCGTGTACCGGCGAAGGGGACCTGGTACTCGACCCGTTCACCGGCAGCTCGACGACCGGCATTGCCGCACACCTGCATAGAAGAAAGTTCATCGGGATCGACCGGGAAGAGGATTACCTTGCACTGTCGGTCAGGCGGTTCGAGGCGCTCGGCAGCAGGTTCAGGAAGTAAGTTCCGGCACTGTCCCCGGTCAATTTGTTTTGCCATGCGTGCAGTGTTGTGGTACGGTTATTTTCTATGCACAAACGTCTGACAAAAAAACAGCGGTTTCTCAATGCGTGTACCCGTACTTCCGTCGACATGACGCCGATATGGATCATGCGTCAGGCGGGACGGTTTATGGCAGCGTACCGGAAGAAAAGGCAGGTCCATTCGTTTATCGAAATGTGCAAACAGCCGGAAATCGCGGCCGAGGTGACGCTCCTTCCGGTTCAACGGCTGGATGTCGATGCTGCGATCCTGTTTGCTGACATCCTCCTGCCGCTCGAGGGCATGGGGGTCGGTTTCAGCTTCACCAGCCATGATGGGCCTGTTATCCACAACCCGGTGAGGACGGACAAACAGGTGAAAAGGCTCGTTGTGCCTGAGCCCGAAGAGTCCCTGGGATATGTGCTGTCGACCATCAAGATCGTCAAACAGGAGCTTGGCGACGCGACGCCGTTGATAGGATTTTCCGGCGCGCCCTTCACGCTTGCAAGCTACCTGATCGAAGGAGGACATTCGCAGCATTACCTCGCGACCAAAATGATGATGCTGCAGACACCGGAACTGTGGGACACATTGATGTCCAAGCTGGCGAGGGTCGTCCTGTCGTACCTGGGCGCCCAGATAAAGGCGGGAGCCGATGTTGTCCAGTTGTTCGATTCATGGGCAGGATGTCTGAGTCCCGCTGATTATAAAACGTATGTTCTGCCGTACAACAGGGCAATCTTAAGCGGTTTGAAAAAGTATAAAAAACCGGTCATCAACTTTGCAACGGAAAACGCAGGCCTGCTCGAGCTCATGAGCCAGTCCGGGGGGGATGTCATCGGTGTGGATTGGCGGATAAGCCTCGACAGTGCCTGGAAGCGCATTGGGTATTCGAAGGCGATCCAGGGCAACCTCGATCCTGCAGTGCTGTTTGCACAGCCCGCGGAAATCAAGCGGCAGGTCAGGACGATCCTCAGAATGACCGAAGGGCGCAGCGGGCATATCTTCAACCTCGGCCACGGCGTGCTTCCGACGACCCCTGAGTCCAATGTCAGGGCACTGGTTGACTTCGTGCACGAGCTCTCCGGGCGGTAAAACAGCTTTTTTCAGCGTGCCCTCGTTGAGGGCGCTCATCGCTCAATACGAGCATAAGGACCTATCTCCCGGTGCTTGGTTGTTCTGTGGTGGTCATTGATAGTAAAGAATTTGGCGTTCACAAGACTGAGCGTTGAGTGTTTCGAATTTAGAGCTTCAGGTCTGCCTGGCTCCGCTTGTGCAGGGAGACATGGGACTCGTTGAAGTGCGTCCGGTAGGTGATGCCGTACGATGTCCTGACGGTCTCGGGTACGACAAAAAATTTCATGAGCGGCCCCTCTTCTATCGTGAGCTCCGACTGCTCGTCGTTGTTCATTTCGCCGTCGAGGGCGTACCCGCCTTCGGCACTGATGCTCACCTGCTTTGCCGAATCGTTGAATGTGCGCGGTGGAACCTGCTTGCCCGTTGAAAA
>JAJYYW010000192.1 GCA_021800575.1 bacterium | reverse complement strand
CGTGAAGTGGATCACCTGGATGCCTGCTGAAGCGGCGAGCTGCATGAACGGCGCAAGGTCAGGTGTATACCCGGCAGTATCGAATATGATGACGGCCTTTGTCTTGTTCCTGATCAGGGTGCCCACAGATTCCGGTGAAACCGTGAGTGTCTGCGGATCGATGTCCGCAAACACCGCAGATGCGCCGGCATGTTCTACAGCCTCCCCGACATCAGGGCTTGCGAATGACGGCAGAATAACCTCATCGCCGGCTGTTATGGTGAGCGCCCGCAGGGAAACGAGCAGGGCGTGCATGGCAGAGCCGACGGCTGCGGTACCGGTAAATCCGGTGGCGTCCGCAAAGGTCTTTTCGTACCTGGCGACAAGCCTGGTTGCGTCCTGCTCCCGGAGCTCAGGCACACCTGAGAGATTCCGGAGGTCCTCGTCTGTTATATCTGTGCGTGAAAAGGGAATGTATCTCGCTGCATCACTGCGCATGCAACTATTGCAGACTTTTCCCCGTTATTCGGGTGTACGCCTCGAGGTACTTTTCCCTCGTCTTATTGACGATGTCATCGGGCAGGTGCGGTGTCGGCGGTTTTTTGTTCCATTGAATGGACTCGAGCCAGTCCCGAAGGAACTGCTTATCGAAGCTCTTCTGGGGTCCTCCGGGTTTGTAATCGGCGACCGACCAGAACCTCGAAGAGTCCGGGGTGAGCATTTCGTCTATGACGATGAGCTCGTCCTGCGGCGTCAAGCCGAATTCGAACTTCGTGTCCGATATGATGATGCCTTTGGTCTGGGCGTACTCGTACGCCTTTTTATAGATGGCGATGGTCTTTTCGACAATTGCTGAGGCGTACTTCTTGCCCACGATTTCCTCGAACCTCTTCAGATCGATGTTTTCGTCGTGTCCTGCCGCGGCCTTGGTCGAGGGCGTGAAGACGGGCTCCGGGAGCTTGTCCGATTCCACCAGCCCTGGCTTGATACTGATGCCGCAGATCTTGCCTGACCCCTTGTACTCTTTCCACCCTGATCCCGACAGGTACCCGCGTACAACGCATTCCGCTGCAAAGGGCTTCGCCTTTTTGACGATCATGGACCGTCCCCTGAGCATGTCCAGGTAGGGTTTTAACGACGCCGGGTAATCCTTAACGTCTGCGGTGACCACGTGGTTCTTGATGATATCGCTGGTATAGTTGAACCAGAACAGGGACAGCCCGTTGAGGATCTTCCCTTTGTCCGGAATACCGTTCGGCATGATATAGTCGAACGCAGAAATACGGTCTGTCGCTATGATGAGCAGGGTTTCCCCGAGATCGTAGATGTCCCGTACTTTGCCCCGTCCTTTCAACGGTATGCCTTTGATGTCTGTTTTTAGTACTACTTCGCCTGCCATTGCTTTTCTCCTCTCCAAAATGATTTTTATCCGTTCGAAAAACCGGATCGCCGTTTTGCCTCAATGGGGAAAGACGGGAGCGGGAACCGGGTTTGTTCTCACGGTGATACGGTAAGAGTATTAACTTTTTCCGTACAGGTCAAATGAAATAGCCAAGTTTGGGTTTGCCCACGCACCCCGTACAGAACGCCTGTGACGGACAATGTTGACCGCAGTCCATGCATCCAGGTTGTCGGCGATACAACTGCCTATTGCCGTATCAGATATTGTGTGCTAATGGAATCAGTGCACCATGGATGCCACTCGACGATACCCATAATCAGAAGCAGAACGGCCCTGTTTTGAGTTGATGAAACAAAGCAGATTATACGGTTTTTTACTTTAATACATACAAGGGGGATGTGAGCATGAAGCGAGGAACAATTCTATCCATGTTGATTGTGGTGTCGATGGCCGTCAAACCTGCTGCTGCGCAACCGATACTATCGTTCAAGTTTTTTCACAAACCGATACTGACCGCTACGCCGGGAGAACAACTGGAGGTTCATGCGACGATAGATCCCGCCTCTCAGGTGGCCTATGCGTCATTGCTCTACAAGTCACCGGCGGATTCCTTTTACAAGGCAGTGTTCCTGAAGCGTATGGCGGGTGATACGTTTATCGGTACCATACCCGGCGGGGACGTCAATCCTCCGAAGCTGATGTACTATATTACCGTAGTGGACAAGAATGGACAGTCCCACCTGCTCTTCATGGGTCCCAACAATCCACAGATTGTGGACGTGGGCCAGGTCAGCGTGCAGTCTGCCGAGGAGACGGCGGCCATGGAACAGGAGCTCGCGTTGTTCAGCTCCGAAGACGTGGTCTATTCGGCGGCGAAGCACAAACAGAAGATCACCCAGGCTCCTGCAGCCATCAGCGTCATTACCGCAAACGATATCAAGTACGGCGCTGGTCTTTCGCTGTCCGACGTTTTCAGGACCGTTCCGGGCATGGACGTGGAATACATCAACCCCGCGTACCCGATATTCAATGAACGGGGGTACGGAACGGAGAAGAACAATAGGATGCTCGTCCTGCTCAACGGCAGGGTCTTGAACAATACGCTGTTCGGTCCGACTTTTATCGAGGATTTACCCGTTCCCCTGAGCGAGATCGGCAGGATTGAGATCATCCGTGGTGCCAGTTCATCGCTGTACGGCGCCGACGCAGTCACGGGTATTATCAGTATCACGACAAAGCAGCCCAAAGGAAAACCGACGTTTATCGCCGAGGGCATTGGCGGGCTGACCACGGAAAAACCCGCGACTTTTTTCGGAAATTATGACACGTCAGTCATTGCCCAGGGTGCAACGGGATCGACGGGTTTTATCGCGAGTGCAGGGTATAAACACCTTGCCGATTTTTCCGATCCGAGTAAAACGGCGCTCAATCTTCCCCGGGCATGGCTGTACGTCGATCACGATTTTACGAAGAACCTCAAGACATCATTCGAAGCCGGCTGGGACAGGCCTGACTTCGAATTGTTTACGGACCTGAACGTTTTCAACGCACAATTCGAAGAAAACTACCTCAAGGCCGATGTGGATTACAAAGGGCTGAAGGCGGATGTCTACTGGAACCGGTTTTATACGATGATTCCCATGACCGTGTCGTTTTTGGGTGCCCCGCTTTCCCTGTTTCCGTCCAACTTCAGCGGGACGACCAACAGCTATAACCTCGACCTCCAGTACAACCTGCCGAAGATCCCGTACAACAAGCTGATCGTCGGTGCAAATACGAATTACAATGCTTATGACTACCCGCTGCTGCTGACCCATTACAACAGCATCGATTTGTCGAGAGAGTTCATTTACGGGGGATTTATCCATGACGGGATAGGCCAGTTGGCGAATTTCGTACTGACCCTTGACGGGCGGTATGATCATTTTTCCGTCACCCAGCCGGGCGTCAGCTACCGGGCAAACCTCAGCTATTCCATAACACCGAATCAAACGGTGCTGGTTTCCTATGGCACAGCGTTCAGGAAGCCCATTTATTTTGAAGCGCAATTTATGCCGGTCACCAATCCGCTTCCGGGTATCATATCCCCGCCGATCCTCGGCAACCCGTATCTCCGGAACGAACAGATCCGTTCCACGGAATTCGGGTACATCGGACAGTGGGGAGCGCACGTGAGGACTGAATTCACCGCCTATTACCAGGAACTTTTGAACATGATCAACTTTTCGCTGTTATACAACCCCATGAGGATATTGTTCCTCAATTCATCGGCACGGTATGTTGCACACGGCGGTGAGGCCGGCATCGAGTACGAACCTATCGAGCAGATCAAGACTTTTGCGAACTATTCCTATATCCTCCGGGAAGACAGCATGCTGTCTTCGGTGGGGAACTATTCGACGGAAAAATTCAATATTGGCGCGCGCTATGCACTGACGCACCGGTTTTTTATCAACGTGGACGGTGATTACGTTTCTGCAAAGGTGGCAGAGCTGACGAACCCGGCTGCGGCGTACGCCACGGACGTGATGACGCTTCCGTCATACTTTATCGTCAATGCGAAGGCAGGGTATACGATTGTGCGAAACAGACTCGAGATCGGCGCGTACGTTTTCAACATGTTCAACGACATCCACCATGAATTTCCGTATATCAATATCCCCAGTGCCTCCCTGCTGCAGACCACGACTTTCGGGGGTGAAGCAATCGGCAGGATGCTCATGGTCTACGCCAACATAGACTTCTGATTCGCAGCGACGAAGCAATCTTCTGGATTCCGTCTTATCTTCCTCCCTCGACGGGAGGGATGAAGGGAG
>JAJYYW010000191.1 GCA_021800575.1 bacterium | reverse complement strand
ATCTCCATAATCTCGAACAGTCCGGGGCTGACGGTCCTCCCGGTGACGGCGAGCCTGAGGGGCTGTGCCACATCCCCGAGTTTCAGGCCGGATTCGGATATATAGGCTTTTATTGCATCTTCGACCGGTTTCCGTGAAAAATCATCCAGGCCTGACAGCCGGGAGGCCATGGCATCGAGGTGCGGTGCTTTGTCGGCGGTGAACAGCTTGTGCGCCGCGTTTTCATCGTACTCGATGTCCTGCTTGAAATAATAATCCATCATATCGACGAGCTCCACGAGTGTGCGGGCGCGGACCTTGGTCTCGTCGATCAATCTCAGAAGGCCGTTCGCGTCCAAGCTCTCCCATCCCCGCACCGCGATGAGCGGTCCGGCCATGGCCAGCAGATCGTCTGCGGATTTTTCACGGATGTAGGTCGCGTTGAGCCACAAAAGCTTTTCGGGATTGAATACCGCGGCCGACTTCGAGATCGTGTCGAAGGTAAAGTTGTCGATCATCTCCTGCATCGTGAAAACCTCTTTGTCTCCGAAGGACCATCCCAGCCGCACCAGGTAGTTGACCAGCGCACCCGGGAGATAGCCTTCCTCCTTGTATGCCTCGACCGACGTGGCACCGTGCCGTTTCGAGAGACGCGCCTTGTCGGTCCCGTGGATAAGGGGAATATGGGCGAATTGCGGAAGAGGGTAGTTGAACGCATTGTACAGGAATATCTGCTTCGGGGTGTTGTTCAGATGGTCGTCGCCTCTGATAACATGGGTGATGCGCATGTCGACGTCGTCCACCACGACGACGAAATTGTACGTAGGGCTTCCATCACTGCGCAGGATCACGAAGTCCTCGAGCTCTTCGTTGGCGAACATGATGTTGCCCTTAACCATGTCCTTGACCATCGTGGTGCCGTACATCGGAGACTTGAACCGTATGACGTACGGTTTGCCTTCAGGATGATCCTTCCGTTCCCTGCACGTCCTGTCATAAATGGGCTTTCTTTTCTCGGCGAGTGCTTTCGTCCGCTTTGCATCAAGCTCTTCAGTCGTACAGTAGCACCGGTATGCCTTGCCCTCCTGCAGAAGCTGGTCGACATGCTGCCGGTAGAGGTCTGTTCTCTGCGACTGGTAGAACGGGCCCTCGTCCCAGTGAAGTCCGAGCCACGTGAGCCCGTTGATGATTGCATCGACGGACTGCCGGGTCGAGCGTTCCTTGTCCGTATCCTCTATTCTGAGGACAAACGTTCCCTTATTATGCCGTGCAAACAGATAATTAAACAGTGCTGTCCGTGCACCTCCGATATGGAGATATCCTGTCGGGCTCGGTGCAAATCTGACTCTGACTTCGTTTTCCATGCTGTCTCCTTTATAGTATTTTTATAGGCACGAACGCGATAAAAAGCAATACGCGGAACCGGAAAAACCGCCGCAGCATACCTGCATCACACAGCAAAAGCGTTTATTTGTGTTTTGCACGACGATAGTATATGATGTGCCCTGATGTGAGGAGATACAAGCAATGGATGTGAAGGCAGTGTACAGAAGATTTTTCCGGAAATACGAAACCATGGATGCGTATGAAAAGATGAGGTTCTATGTCATTTCGGGCATTGGTGCAGCTGGCGTTCTTCTCATGATCGGCCTGCTTCTGTTTTTTTATCTGAGGTATCTCAATGTCATTATCGGGGTGGACACGACAGGCCTTCTGGGGAATCCCGCCGTCTTCATCAAGAACATGTCGTCGGGAACGATCAAGGACGTATCCGTGACGATGGACACCACGTACACTGCGCACGTCGATACGATCAAGCCCAAGGAGTCTGTCGTTATTTATTTCATCTCGTTTCGGCCACTTCCACCCGCAGGGTTCAAGCCCCGCGAGATCACGGTGAGATCGGGGTTTGGCGTGGAGACGAAATCTTTTCTTTCTGTACCCTGATTGTACATGTCAGAGCATCGGACATACGTAGAAGTCATACTACCGGTGCCTGTTAACCACGGCTTCACCTATAGCGTGGACACGACAACTGCATTTTCCGGGGATAGCGCACAACCTGTTGCAGGACAGAGGGTGCTGGTGCCGTTCGGATCAAGGATGCTCGTTGGCATCATAGTCAGGGTGGGATCGGAAAAACCATCGTATGTCACAAAGTCTGTAAAACAGGTGATCGATAGTTATCCGTGCATGTCTCCTCAACTCATAGAGCTTCTTTTATGGGCTGCTAATTATTATTTTCATCCCCTCGGTGATGTGTTCAAACAGTTTATGCCTCATAGAGATATAAAACTAGAAGTAAATAAATATTATAAACTAACTTCACAAGATATTAATAATGTAGCAATATCACAGCAAGAGCAAGAGATTGTTGCCTATATGCGTCATAGAAAATCAGTAACAAAGAACACCCTCTTCGGCAAGTTTGGGCAGGGCAGGGTCAATCGGCTTGTCCAGCAGGGGATTATCGAGGTCGGTTTTAAGGAACAGGACCAGATACCAGACATTTCGAAGAGCGATGATAGTCATGATAGGCCAGCTGGAGCCGTGCAGGAGCCCGAGGGCATACAGCTTACAGACGAACAAAAGCAGACCATCGATATCCTTGTAACTAACTTACAAACAAATACTTTTAATACTACTCTCATCATGGGTGTAACTGGAAGCGGCAAAACAGAGATATATATGAGGGTGATTGCCAAAGCACTGGAACAGGGAAAAAGCGCCATCGTTCTTGTACCTGAAATAGCGTTGACTCCTCAGCTTGTCAACAGGTTTACCAGCAGGTTTGGATCGATTGTTGGTGTTATCCACAGTAAAATAAAGACCTCCTCGTTAAAGAAAACGTATAGGGATATCCTGCAGGATAAGATCAGAATAGTGATCGGTGTGCGTTCGGCGGTATTTGCACCCTTGAAGCGTGCCGGTGTTATTGTCGTTGATGAAGAGCATGAGCATACCTACAAACAGGATGACCGGTTTAGGTATCATGCGCGGGACGTTGCGATCATGCGCGGGAAGCTCGATCATTCCCTGGTGATTCTGGGCAGTGCAACGCCATCGCTCGAGTCTTATGCCAATGCAGAGACCGGGAAGTACCAATTCTCCAAACTCACGCGCAGAATACATGACCTCCCGATGCCGGACATCCATGTCATCGACCTGAAAAAAGAGCATCCGCACAGAATCGGCAATGAAATCCTGACAAAACCCGTCGTTGAAGCGTTGGCGGAAACATTCTCGCACAACAAGCAAGCCATCATCATGCTCAACAGGCGGGGGTATTCGTCGGGTCTTATCTGCGGCGACTGCGGGTACGTGGCGAAATGTCCTTTCTGCGATATCACGCTGACCTATCATAAGACATTGCAGCGCATGCTCTGCCACTACTGCGGATACACGGCACCCGTGTTTACGAAATGCACTGCATGCGGATCTCCGAACATACGCTCCACCGGAATAGGGACACAACGGCTCGAAGAAGAGATTAAAAAGACGTTCAATGCCGTAAAATTTATCAGGATGGACAGGGACACAACCGCGGATCCTGGATCGCACGAACAGATGATAGATCGGTTCGGATCAGGGGACATACCAATCTTGCTTGGTACTCAGATGGTGTCCAAAGGACTCGATTTCCCGGATGTCGAAATGGTGTGTCTGCCCTTGCTTGATATTGGTTTAAACGTGCCGGACTTCAGGGTATCCGAACGGGTCTTCAACATTATCATGCAGTCGGCTGGCAGGGCAGGCAGGGCCCACAGCGGGGCACGGGTTTTTATCCAGACGTACAATCCTGATTATTATCCCATAAGATATGCTGTTGAATATAATACAGAAAAATTCTACAAGGAAGAGCTCATCTACAGAAAAGAATTATCATATCCGCCGTATTCAAGAATCGCTCTTGTTTTATTTAAACATAAAAACCTCGCGCTACTTCAGCGCGCAATGCAATCGCTTGAGCAGATATTGAACCAGGGGGCGATTATTCCGGAAACAATCTCGGTCTTTGGTCCTGTTCCATCTCCGGTGGCAAAGGTGCGAGGATATTATTTTTATAACCTGATGCTGAAATCTTTAAAAACAAACCAGCTCCATGACACATTACGCCAGCTCGATCAAACATTTCAAAAGCTTATTCCCGGTATTCAATGCAGTATCGACATGGATCCCCAGCGTTTCGTATAAAACGATATCATGTCATCACGCCGCGGTTCAACATC
>JAJYYW010000190.1 GCA_021800575.1 bacterium | reverse complement strand
TTCACAAAAGAATAAGAGTACCCTATAGTGATGGTAATGGATGTTACCATACTCAAATCCAGGGTACATAAAGTTCTTCAACGGGTTTTTACCAAGGATTCTTCTTTTTCCATCGGGACGGAAAGGATCATCCTGTTTGTACGATGGATTATCATCCTGCTTCTGGTCTTCCTTCTTTTCCTGACAACCGACATACACAAAAGCACGATTGAAATGCTCTTTATTTTGGCAGCCGGGTACAACCTTCTGCTCACCGTCATTCTGTATACAGGCATACGGGCGTTTATTTTCAGGATTATACAGTACATCGCTGTCGTGACGGACGAGATCATGCTGATGTCTGTTTTTGTGCTGACTGGAGATACCAATAACATCGTTTATTCCATATTCTTTTTTGCTATTTTCGGCGTTTCACTACGCATGGAAAGCAAAGACAGCTATATCGTTTCGGTTCTGAACGCCGTTCTTCTGCCGGTGACGCTTTATCTGTTACTGCCGTCCCCCGGCACGAGTATCAAAGCAGGCGTGCTCGGTATTGCCAGTCTGGTCAACATCTTTTCAACCAGGGCGCTTGAGGTGAATACCGTGCGCTTAAAACGGGAAGTCCGGAATACGGATGTCATGCTTTCCATATCCAATGTCATCAATTCGGTCATGGAGCTCGAGCCCTTGCTCGAGATCGTGATCTACGAGATCGTAACGAAATTTTCCGTTACCGCAGGTATTATTGCACTGTTTGACACCAGAAAAGACGACTTTGTTTACATCGCCTCATCCGGAGACCTTGACGTCATCGGTGGATACGTCTCCCGGAGCATGCTGGACGATTACATTATGAACAGGGTAATCAGCGGAAAAAGCTCCTTGATCGTACCGGTGAACGGGGATAAAACCGGTATTGTGGACTCATGGTTTGAGTCGCTGCGGAGCACGGGTTTCATTCTGTACCCGTTTACGTGCAACGACACCTATACCGGCATTATCGGATTGTTCGGAAGAAACAACAATAAGGATTTTTCTCCGTACTTCCTGACCACGCTCAAGGGAGCGACGTCGCAGATCATAACCGGCATCAACCGTGCGTTTCTGTACGGCGACCTTTTGCACAACAGGACAATACTGACCGAACTCCTCGCAAAGATCGAGACGGCGCACGAGGACGAGCGAAAAAAAATCGCGGGTGAGCTTCACGATATCGCCAGCGGCGTGATGTATGAACTCATCCGTGCAGCGGATGACCTCATCAGGCAGACACAGGCATCCGGCCCGCTTCAACAGGAGGCCGTCCTCCACATGAAGTCACTCATCATGGATTCACAGAAGCACATACGGCTTTTTTTAACCAGGCTGCGGTCGACGGTCCTCGATGATTTCGGTCTTGTCCATGCGCTGAAAGATCTGCTCGGCAGTTTTAAACAGCAACACAATATGGAAGTGGAACTCATCAATGACCAGGACGAATATCCGCTTGCTCCTATCCAGAAGGATTTTCTCTACAAGATTGCAAGTGAAGTACTCCTGAACGTGGCGAAGCACGCATCGGCAAACCGTGTTATTCTGATGCTGTATCAGGACAATTCTAATATCGTGATGTCCGTTTCTGACAACGGCAAAGGCTTCAATCCATCGGAAAAATTCAAAAACAAGTATGGTCTTCTCTATATAAAGGAGAGGGCCAATCTCTTCAAAGGCAGGGTCAATGTCGTCAGCCAGCCGGGGAAGGGCGCGACCATAACTGTACTTCTGCCGCTCATGGATACCAGCTGATATGCCAGTTATTTTCCGGGCCGGCATGAGCCCAAAAAAGTTCACGAATGTTCTAAATGGGGAATTTACAAGGGTAGAGCAGTATGAAATAAATTTACTGTAAAGGAGAATACAATGAAGGGAAGAAAAGAAACGTTCGTTTCTTTGGCGAGGGTCGTTCGAACGAGTATGGTGAGTGCCATGATTATGGGCTTTGCTGTCATCCTGACCGGCAGCACTGCATCAGCCGGGACCATGACGGCGACGACGCAGCAGGCTGCACAACCGGCGGAATCGTCGATTCGTTGGTTCCCATCGACGGAGATACTTCAAAACGTCTATCATGAGACCCTTCCGCAGGCCAAAGCTTTACATGATGCATATCAGCTTGCTTTGCACGGAAACACTGCAGAAGAAGCAATTTCAGATATTCAGAAGGCAATTGCCATGTGCGAGGCGTATATCAAAGCCAATCCTACTGACAAAATAGGCATGGCACAGGCCTACGCCATTATGGCATACGGGTATTTTAATATCGGCGAGTTTCAGACCACGACGAGCGATCAGATGAAGAGTTACACCGCTGGTAAAGATGCCGCGGAAAAGGTGATCAACCTCGAACCTGGTGTGTGGGACGGCTGGGCGTGGTACGCAAACAACCTCGGGCGTATCAGCCAGTTGAAAGGCGTTATCAAATCTTTGTTCCTGCTCGAGCCGTTTAAAAAACACGTATTTCAGGCGGAGAAGCTCTCGCCGGACAATCCGTTTATCCTTGACGCGATCGGTGACATGTACCGGCAGCTTCCCTGGATCGCAGGCGGCAGTATGAGCAAATCCAAGACATACCTGGAACGCTCGATGAAAGCCGATCCTGATTATACCCTCGCAAAACTGGATTTGGCCATTACCTTGCTTGAGGATGGAAAAAAGGATCAGGCAAAGACCCTCTTGACCGAGGTTGTGAATGCTAAAAATTCTTCCTGGAGGGCGCACTGGTTGATCTGGGAGAAGCCCAAAGCGGAAGCACTCCTCAACGATATGGATCACTACAAGGATCTCCTGAGTAAATGGCACATGTTACTGTAGGCGAGTAATAGTTGAGGGCGGAAGATGAGATATAAAACAATTCCCGACATGTTTTTCCAGCATGCCCGCGATAACAGTGGACATGTACTCATCCGGTACAAAAAAAACGATCAGTGGGTCGATATCCGGTGGGAAGAGGAAAAGGAGTATGTCGAATCTTTCGCCCTTGGCTTAATCAAGCTCGGGATAGCCCCCCGGGACAAGGTGGCGATACTGTCGGAAAACCGTTACGAGTGGTATGTGAGTGACCTGGGTATCCAGAGTGTAGGCGGGATCGTAGTCCCCATCTATGCTACCAATACACCGGAGCAGATTCACTATATCCTGAAGGACTCGGAATCCGTTGCCGTTATCGTATCAACAGCGGACCAGCGGGGCAAACTCGAGCGTATCCGGCAGGATCTTCCTGAACTAAAATCCATCATCATGATGGATGAAGTTCTGCCGAAAACAGAAGGCACCCTGAATTTCAGCGGCGTTCTCGGCCTCGGAAGATCATCCAGGCTGCAGGAGGAATTACAGACCAGGCTTTCAGGCATTTCATCCGATTCGATTGCAACCATCATATACACGTCCGGTACAACGGGAGACCCGAAGGGTGTTATGCTGAGCCATAAAAATATCATGTCCGATGTGGAAGCCACGTATGAAGTCATGAGAAAGGAACTGCACGAAGAAGTAATGCTCTGCTTCCTGCCCCTCAGCCATTCCTTTGCGCGGACTGCGGATTACTATATTCCCCTGTTCCATGCCAGAGGGACACAGGTCATAGCGGAAAGTCTCGAAAAACTATCGGAAAACCTCCTTGAAATAAAGCCCACCATGTTTGTTTCGGTTCCGCGGGTATTTGAAAAGGTCTACGGCAAAATTATAGCCCGGGTCGAAGCCGACAAGCCCGTAAAACGCAAAATATTTTACTGGGCGCTGGCTGTTGGAAAACGAGTGTCTCCCTACCTGATGGACCAGAAACCGATCCCCTTCTTTCTGAGTCTGCAGTATCAAGTGGCGACGGCACTTGTTTTCAAGAACATCAGGAACGCCGTAGGAGGAAGATTGAAATTTGCTTCATCAGGGGGCGCTCCCCTTCCGAAAGATCTGGGGGAGTTCTTTTTCGCGATGGGCATAAAAATCATAGAAGGTTATGGATTGACCGAGACGTCTCCGGTCATGACCGTCAATCCGACGGACAGATTCAGGTTCGGTACTGTTGGAAAACCGATCCCCGGATGTGAATTGAAAATTGCTCAAGACGGCGAGATCCTGGCGAAGGGCCCGATGATCATGAAAGGGTATTATAAAAAACCGGCAGCAACGCAAGAAGTGATCGATGACAGGGGGTGGTTCCATACGGGGGATATCGGGTTTGTTGACAGCGAAGGCTATCTCCATAT